>JACDAK010000009.1 GCA_013695495.1 Blastocatellia bacterium
GCGGATTACCTGATAATAAGGACGCGCGGAGGTAAGTTTGTTGCACGCGGAACGGTGAAGCAGAACTATGACAACCTGCGGCTGCCGATAGATGTTCAGCTTCGGTCGGAAGGCGAAGGAGCGAACAAGACGGTGACGCTGAGGATGGAGCAGGCGAGTGCTGATTTTAATATTGAATCGGACGGTAAGCCGCTTGAGATAATCATCGATCCTGGGCATAAGATGCTGCGGATCTCGCCGGAACTGAGGGTTTCGTCGATCGCTCGGCGCGGGATCGAGCAGATGAAGGAAGGAAATTATGCGGAGGCGCAGTCGCAGTTTGAAGCGGCGCTCAAGCTGGATAGGTCGAATTCATGGGTTTATTACCACCTAGGGCTGCTGTTTTTGGAGCAGCGGAACTATGACCTGGCGAAGGATAACTTTCAGGCGGCACTCGCGGGGAATCTGAACCCGGCATGGCTGCAGGTTTGGGCGGAGATCAGGCTGGGCAACGCGTATGACGCGCAGGGCGATAGGGCACGTGCCGTTGCACGATATAAGCGAGCGGAGAGCCTTGGGGAAGACTACGACGGCGCTCAGGAAGCGGTGAAGAAATATCAAGCGACGCCTTATGACCCGAGGGATAGTCAGACGGCTTTGATCAGATAGGATCTTTGATCAGAAGTGAAAAAGGCGAGGCTTAGCGGCCCCGCCTTTTTTGTTGCCCTTTGCTCGGAACTAGAAGCGGAACTTTGCGCGGAACTGGCCGACGCGCGGTCCGTCGCAAAGGCGAGGATATGCCTGTGCTGTTACGAGCAGGTGAACGACACTTTAAATGATTGTTATATTCGCGCAGGCGCGAAAACGCGGCGCGGGGAGCCGGGCATGGGCTTTATCAGTTGCTTATTTTTAGCGGATGAGGCTAGCTGCGGCGGATTCGCCAGTTTCTATTGCGCCTTCCATGAAGCCTTGCCAATCGGCGAGGTGTTCGCCGGCGAAGAGGACCTTTTGGTGGGGGCGTTGGAGGATGGGGCGGATGCCGAACCATTGACCGGGGCGATAGAGCGCGTAGGCGCCTTCGGTATATTCGTCGCGTTGCCAAGCGTAAGACGCGATGCCGCGGGCGAGCTTGGGGGCTTCGGGGTTGAAGTCGACGAGATCGCGTGTGATGACGTTCATGCGGCGGGTGTCGTCTTGTGATGCGAGGACGTCTGCTTTATCGCCGACAGCGTAGGCGGTGAGGATGCCTTGGGTGCCGGGCTGATTTTGAGTCGAGTGGAAATAATAGTGTGACGTTGTGTCGGAGACCATCGAGAAATTGTCGTCGTTCCAGAATCGGTTGTCGTAGAGGACGGAGTTTTTGACGATGCGTGAATAGATGAGCTTTTGCGCGGCTTCGGCCTGGGCGGCGGGAAGCGGGGGGTTGAATTTTATCTTGCGGAGGCTGGCGATGGGCGCGGTGCAGATGCAGGCATCGGCGGTGTAGCTTTCGTTGCCGGCGAGGACAGTGACGGCGCCGGCGCGTTGGTTGATCTCGGTGACCTTTTTGCCGGTGCGGATGTTTTCGGCGCCGATGCGGGTGACGAATTCGTTGATGAGGCGGGAGTTGCCGCCGGTCATTTTGTAATCCATCTCGTTTTTGGGGCTGGACTCGGCGTATTCGGCGAGGGCGCCGAAGGCGGAGACGTGGCGGATCGATTCGCCGAAGTCGGTGCTGTCGGCGAGGTCGCGGAGGATCAGGTCGTCGCGGGTGAAGCCGATGTCGGAGAGATGCGTCCACCAGTCGGTGCGGTCGAGTCGGCTTTGCTGCGCGGTGGTAAGCTTTTCGTAGCCGGCGATCATCTTTTCCCAAGCGGCTTTGGCTTGGGCGGAGAAATCCCAGCTGCCGGGACGAGAGACCTTGCCGTTTTTGAGGAGGTAATCTTCGAACTGGTGACGCTGGAGCGGGATGTTGAATTCGCGGCAAAGTTCCTGGATGCGTTCGTGGCTTTCGCCGACCCACTCGGCGCCGAGTTCGCAGATGAGCTCTTTGTTCTCGGGCATGCGGTGTGAGAAGACGCGGCCGCCGGTGCGAGTGCGGGCTTCGAGAATGGTGACGTCCCAACCGGCGGTCTTTAGTTTGAGCGCGGCGGCGAGCCCGGCGAGGCCTGAGCCGATGATGACGCAGGCGCGGGGGCGGCGGGTTTGGCCGAGGGCATTTTGTGAAGAAACGGCGATGCCGGCGGCTGCGGTGCCGAGGATCTTTAGAAATTCGCGACGGTTTGTTGTCATAAATTTTAGTTAGTACTCAGGGCGTTTTGGATCTCGGTGACTGTAGCCCGGGCGGTTCGGCCGACGCCGATGAGAGTTGCGGAGGCGAAGCCCGTCCAATTGCCGTAGCCGACGAGCCAGAGGAAGGGCTCTTTGACCGAGCGATTACCAGACACTTTAACACGACCTTTGGTTTCGATAACACCCAGGGGGCGGAGGTAGTCGAGGGCGGAGCGAAAGCCGGTGCACCAGATGACGGCGTCGATGGGTTCGGGCCGTTCGCCTTCGGTCCAGACGACGCCGTTCTCGGTAAAGCGGGCGAATGGGCGGCGCGAGGTGAGAAGGCCGAGGTCGCGGGCGCGACGGACGGGTTCGACCATTACGATGCTGCCGAGCAGATCGTAGGAGCGTTTGGGCTGGGCTACGGGGGCGATCTCGGCGAGGATCTGCGCACCGGAGTTGCCGCCGCCGATGATGAGCACACGTTGGCCGGCAAAGCGGTGTCGTAGTGGGCGGAGTGGATCTGAATGCCTTGGAACAGGTCGCGGCCGGGGTAGTCGGGAATAAAAGGTTTTTGCCAGGTGCCGGTGGTGCTGACGACGGCGCGCGAGCGGACTTTGCCGGTGTCGGTGTCGAGTACGAAGTGGCCGGAATCGCGGCGGACG
>JACDAK010000013.1 GCA_013695495.1 Blastocatellia bacterium
GCCAAACGGGCCGCAAGGGAGGCCGAAACTCTATGATTTACAGGCAGGGATGCTTGCTTGTTCAGTTAGGCATTGACAAAGTTGACAATGACACACTCAACCTTTATACTCCCTAATGGCTCAACTGATTTATATTAATTGTGAATTGAGCAGCTATTTTAGATAACGGAGAAAAGGATAAATGAGCAAAATCATAGGTATCGATCTGGGAACTACGAACTCAGTGGTTGCGGTAATGGAGGGTGGTGAGCCAATCGTGATCACCAATTCCGAAGGAGGCCGCACAACGCCGTCCGTAGTTGCATTCACTAAAGACGGCAACCGGCTTGTCGGTCAGGTCGCAAAGCGACAGGCGGTTACCAACCCCGAGAATACGCTTTATTCGATAAAGCGGTTCATGGGACGTAAGTTCGAAGAAGTACAGGGTGAGATCAAACAGGTTCCCTACAAGGTGGAGAAAGCGTCCAACGGCGACGTTCGCATCAATGCCGACGGCAAGCAATATAGCCCGCCTGAGATCGCGGCCATGGTTCTGCAAAAGCTGAAGCAGTCGGCCGAAGATTATCTCGGCGGTAATGTTGAGCAGGCCGTCATCACAGTTCCTGCATATTTTAACGACGCCCAGCGACAGGCGACCAAGGACGCCGGTAAGATCGCGGGCTTGGACGTGCTGCGTATCGTGAACGAACCGACAGCGGCCGCTCTCGCATACGGGCTGGACAAGAAGAAAGACGAGATCATCGCCGTTTTTGACTTTGGCGGCGGTACCTTCGACATCTCGGTGCTTGAGGTTGGCGAAGGCGTGGTCGAGGTTAAGTCGACCAACGGCGATACTCATCTCGGCGGCGACGATGTGGACGAGGTCCTGATCAAATGGATCATTGACGAATTTAAGAAGGATCAGGGAATCGATCTGACGAGCGACAAAATGGCACTCCAGCGTCTGAAGGAATCGGCAGAAAAGGCGAAGGTCGAGCTTTCGAGTGCAATGGAAACCGAGATCAATTTGCCGTTCATCACGGCGGATGCATCGGGTCCGAAGCATCTTGTGATAAAGCTGACGCGTTCGAAGTTTGAGCAGCTGGTGGAGCCCGTTTTACAGCGGTTGATGCCGCCGGTCGAGCAGGCTATCAAAGATGCGGGGCTTACGCCGAAAGATATTGAGGAGATCGTTCTGGTCGGCGGTTCTACCCGAATTCCGAAGGTCCAGGAAATGGTCAAGGGCTTCTTTGGCAAGGAACCGAACAAATCGGTAAATCCGGATGAGGTTGTGGCTCTTGGTGCGGCGGTTCAGGCCGGTGTGCTTGGCGGTGAGAAGACGGACATTCTGCTTCTCGACGTTACTCCGCTTACGCTGGGCATTGAAACCCTTGGCGGTGTGATGACGCAGATGATCCCGCGTAACACGACGATCCCGACGCGAAAATCTGAAGTCTTTTCGACGGCTTCTGATAATCAGACCTCGGTCGAAGTTCACGTTCTGCAAGGTGAACGCCCGATGTCGACGGACAACAAGACGCTCGGCAAGTTTCACTTGGTCGGTATTCCGCCGGCACCACGCGGGGTTCCGCAGGTTGAGGTGACTTTTGATATTGACGCCAATGGCATCGTGAACGTTTCGGCTAAGGACGTAGGAACGGGCCGTGAGCAGAAGATCACGATCACGTCTTCGTCGGGCCTGTCGAAGGAAGAGATCGACAAGATGATGAAGGATGCGGAATCGCACTCGGCGGATGACGAAATGAAGAAGTCCGAGATCGAAGCTCGCAACCGTTTAGACGGTCTTGTTTACAGCGTTGAAAAGACTTTCAGCGAGAACAAGGACAAGCTGGACGCGGCCGCAGCGGGTGAGATCGAATCGGCTATTTCGGATTCGAAAACGGCCCTCGCCGGTTCCGATGCGGATGCGATGAACAACGCTTACGAGCGGTTGCAAACCGCATCGCACAAGATCGCCGAGGTGCTCTATAGCCAGGCCCAGACGGGCGGGGGCGAAGGTGAACAGGCCGCAAGCGGCACGGAAGAGCAAGCTTCGTCGGCAAGTGCCGGTTCGGATGGCGACACGTCATCCGCTTCGTCAGACGATAATGTGATCGACGCTGAATACGTCGACGTCGAAGACGAGAAGAAGTAACTGAGCAGCAGTGAACGGTAAGCAGTGGGCTGGCCGTTCACTGCTTGCCATTTTTGTTTAGAGGCATTTCAGGGACGTCACGGCGCGCATGGCAAAGAAAGATTATTACCAGATATTGGGCATCAAGAAAGATGCGAAAGCGGACGAAATTAAAAAAGCGTACCGCAGGATGGCGCGCAAGTTTCACCCGGACGTAAACCCGAACGACAAGACAGCTGAGGAAA
>JACDAK010000018.1 GCA_013695495.1 Blastocatellia bacterium
CGCTGATGGTGGTGGACGAGGCGCGACGCCTGATCGATGATCTGCCGTATGAGCGGCAGGTTGCGGTGATGTTGGGAGCTCTTGCACACGATTTTGGAAAGCCGCCGACGACGGAGTTCGTGGAAGGGAGGACGCGTTCACGAGGACATGACGAGGCGGGTGTGCCGCTAGCTGGAGCGTTTCTCGATCGGCTTGGGATTTACACGCTGAATGGATTTGACGTGCGTGAACAAGTGCTGCAACTGGTACGTTATCATTTGAAGCCGGGTGAGTTTTATAAGGTGGATCAGCGTGATCCGGTTGGCGATGGGGCGTTTCGGCGATTGGCGCGGAAGGTCGAGCCGGACCTGCTTTATCGTGTAGCGAAGGCTGATAGCCTGGGACGCTACCCTGACGGCGATCGCAGCAAAATGGTATTTGGATCGGAGGCTCAGGAGTGGTTCATTGAGCGGGTTCGCGAGTTGCAAATCGAGAAGAAGGCGCCCGAGCCGATCTTGATGGGGCGGCATTTGATCGAGATGGGGATGGAACCGGGGCCTGAGTTTAAGCGCATTTTGGATGCGGTTTACGAGATGCAGTTGGACGGGACGGTTGCGGGACTCGACCAGGCGATCGCCGAAGCACGAAAGCTGAGCCCGTGACGGATAATTTGCAAGACTTGCCACGCAAAACTTTAAAGACCTTATGCTGATCGAAGTGGTCGAAAAATCACACTCGGCGTTGCCGCAGTATGGAACGATTCCAATTGCCTTCCAGGTCGAAACGCGTTTAAGGGTCGTGTCCGTCGATCAGGGGTTAGGCGGCATCGTGTTTACCGAAGAGCCGGTAGTCCCTTACATTAAGGACTACGATGATTTTGAAGCCGAACGACCTTCCGCATGGCGAAGCGGTTCGACCTTTCCAATTGGGGGATCCTCTTTGCAGTGTGCGAAACTCAGCATGTCGGAGGGGCTGCGGTTGCGTGGCGCTCGCCTGAGATCGAAATGCTAGATGGGCGTGACGACCTAGCTTGTTTGTGGGACTTGCGAGTGCACCCTGATCATCGAAACAAGGGCGTTGGGCAGACGTTATTGTCGTATGCTGCTGATTGGGCCCGCCAGCGACATTGTCGTCGACTTAAGGTAGAAACGCAGAACGTCAATGTTCCGGCTTGCCGGTTTTATGCACGGCAGGGCTTCGAACTTGGCAGTGTAAACAAGCACGCATATGGTGCGGAACTTGATGAGGTGCAATTGCTTTGGTATCTCGATTTGTAAAGACACCACGTCGGTATGATGCAGCGATCAAGTAGGCGTATACTCGAGGGTCACAGTGCCCGTTTTCGGATAAACACGGTGAGAGATTAGCTTGAGCTTTGCATTTTGGGTGAACTTCGGGATCAGCGGGATCCCGTTTCCAAGAAGCACCGGGATGACGGTAAGCTCGACGGAATCGACAAGTCCTAGTTCAAGAAAGCTTCTGAACAGCTGGCCACCGCCGAATAACCAGATGTCATTCCGTCCGTCTCACGCAATTCAGCAACTGTCGCGGCGGGGTCGGTTCTTACTACAGCATTGGGGCAGTCCTCTTGTTTCAGGCTTCGGGAGATCACGTAGGTTTGGATTCCCGGCATGACGTCGCCGCCTTGGGCACGAGTCGCTTCGTACGTCTTTCGACCTAGCAAGATGGTGTCGAACGAACTCATGAGCGCGGCGAAATCGATATCGGGATCAATGACGATCCAATCTTGCTCACCGTTTGGACCCGCGATGAATCCGTCAACACTTACTGCAACTGAAAATCGAATGCGTCTCATAGTTTCGCTCACGACCCCGACGATACGTTAACGACAAGAAATACACGAACTACGCACGAAAGAAAAATCGGCGGAACTAATTCCGCCGAAAGTACTTTGTTTTCGATGTTGTGAAGTCTATTGCTTGCCTTCAAGAAACGCCTTTAGTCGGCGGGAGCGCGATGGGTGGCGTAGCTTTCGGAGGGCCTTGGCTTCGATCTGGCGGATGCGTTCTCGGGTAACGGCGAAGTGCTGGCCGACCTCTTCGAGGGTGTGTTCGGAGCCGGTGTTGCCGAGGCCGAAACGCATCTTGATCACTTTCTCTTCTCGTGGTGTGAGGGTTGCGAGGACCTCGTCGGTGATCTCGCGAAGATTTGAGAAGGTGACGGACTCTGCCGGATTTAGGATCGAGCGGTCCTCGATGAAATCGCCTAGGTGCGAATCTTCCTCTTCACCGATCGGCGTTTCGAGGGAGATGGGTTCTTGAGCGATCTTTAGGACCTTGCGGACCTTGGAGACCGGGATGTCCATTCGCTTTGCGATCTCTTCGCTTGAGGGTTCGCGGCCGAGCTCCTGTACAAGCAGCCGCGAGGTGCGGATGAGCTTGTTGATCGTTTCGATCATGTGTACGGGAATTCGTATCGTTCGAGCCTGGTCAGCGATAGCACGGGTGATGGCCTGACGGATCCACCACGTGGCGTAGGTCGAGAACTTGTAGCCGCGACGCCATTCGAATTTGTCGACGGCTTTCATCAGGCCGATGTTGCCTTCTTGAATGAGGTCGAGGAACTGGAGTCCGCGGTTGGTGTATTTCTTGGCGATAGACACGACTAGGCGGAGGTTGGCCTCAACCAGCTCGCGTTTTGCCTGATTGGTCTCGAATTCGCCGACGCTTATTGTTTGGAACGAACGTTTGATCTCGATGGTCGAGAGCAGATACTTTGTTTCGTATTCTTCGATCGCTGCCTTAGCGTCTTTGATCTTTGCGTTGAGCTCGCGCTTTTCAGCTGCTCCGGGCTTCTTAGATTTTCGCTCTTCGGCTTTCTTGATGGCCCGTTCGTTTTTACGGATGTCCTCAACGGCTTTGCGGATCGCGGCGATCAGCGTTTGCATCGAGTGTTCGGTGAGGTTCAGGTTGCGAACTTCATGTGCCACGTCCAGCCGCTGCCTGGCTGTTTGATATTCCAGGCGGAGAAGCTTTTTGGACTTCTTGCCTTTGACCAAAGCTTTCGGGTTTTCTTCTTCCTTGCGAAGCAGGTTCCAAGATTTGAGTGCTGTCTGGTAATTGCGTCGGATGTTCTCGATGCCTTCCATCGTCCAGCGCAGATACTCTTCGGCCTTGTCTTCTTCGACGGAGATCTCGGCTTGCTCGGCGAATGCCACGGTCTCTCTGATCGACGCTTTACCCTTCCCGAGGTCTTCCCCGATCTGGATGAGGCGTTCTACGGCAATCGGCGAGCGTGCGATGGCTTTGCGGGTCTTGATCTGGCCGCGTTCGATGCGTTTCGCGATGGTGACCTCGCCCTCACGCGTCAGGAGTGGGACGATGCCCATTTCGCGGAGGTAAAGCCGTACGGGGTCGTTTGATTTATCGAGTGCTCCCGCGGAAAGGTCGAGATCGAGATCGTCTTCGTCGGCGGCCTCTTCTTCGTCGTCAAGCGCCATCGAAGATGCTTTTTCGAGCATCTGTGCGTCAGATTCTGCTACGGAAATATTCGCGCCCTCAAGACGCTCGAGCACGTCTTCGAGATCGTCGGGCGACATCATGTTTTCGGGGATCTCTCGGTGCAGTTCGTCGAGGCTTAGAAACTTCTTGCGCTTGCCCAGTGCGAGCAAGCGGTCCATCAGGTCTTCTTTTTCGTTGTAGTCCGCCATAAATGATAAACGACTTGGATTAGGTGCCGCTCCAATTCGTTGTTCTCTAATTACTATTTATACGTTTTGCGCCAAAAAATGGTTCCGCCCGAGCCGGTAACTTTTAAAATGGAAAGTATATCAGAAATCCTTTATCTTTGTAAGCAGATCCTGCCTCATTCGGGCTAAGTCCATCTGCTCGGCCACCAGATGGTCAACCCCGGTGATATCGCCAGCTTGCTCGGCGGCGATCAGGTCCTGAGATATCTCCATTATCCGGTTCGAGATGGCCATTGAACGCAGGCTGAGGATGCAGTTTTCGGCAGCGTGGAAGACGTCGTCGAGGGCCTCGCCTTCTTCGCGTTTTGGTTCGGTCATCATCAGGAGCGGGACCAGATCTTCGAGGAATTCGTCGCCCTCGATGAAGCTGTTGATGCTTTCCAGCGAGAACTCGGTGCCGGAGTCGAGATTGGCGTAAAGAGCCCGGTAAAGCGGTGCGGTTGCGAGATTTTCGTAATCGGTCTCTTCGAGGATGGGGAGTACCTTCGCTTGTAAGTCGAGGTCGTAAATGAGGAGTTCGAGGAGTTGCTGCTCGGCGACGGTGATCTTGGCTTGGGCTGATCTGCGTACGCGGCTTTTGACGGTGACCGGCTCGGCTCCCCGGCTGTCTTTTATGGAACGCCAGAGGTCTCGGGTGAGTGCCCGGTCGTCTATGCGGAAGAAGCTCATCGCGTCGTCAAAGCTTTGCCGCTTCTGGATGGGGTTGCGGATGGCAGCGAGTGTCGGGAGGACGTCTTCGATGGCGTCTGCCTTGTGTTTGGGATTAGCGAGATGGCGGTCGGTCATCGAGGCGTTGAGCAGGAAGGGAAGGAATGCGCGTGCCTTACCGCGTTCGGCGTTGTAGGCTTCGGTGCCGTTTGCTCGGACGAAATCGTCTGGGTCTTGGCCATCGGGTAGGACGAGGACCTTGACCTCGAAATCCAGAGGGAGGAGTTCGTCAATAGCTCGGCGAGCCGCCTTTATGCCTGCGGAATCGCCGTCATAGTTGATGACGATGCGTTTGGTGAAGCGGCTGAGGAGCTTTGCCTGCTCGGGTGTGAACGCGGTTCCGAGGCTTGCAGCGACGTTTGTGATGCCGAATTGATAGAGGGCGATGAGGTCGAGGTAGCCTTCGACGAGGATGGCGAATTTCTTTTTGCGGATGGCATCTTTGGATTGGAAGAGGCCGTAGAGGTGGCGGCCTTTGACGTACGCCGGGGTTTCGGGTGAATTGAGATATTTGGGCTGGTCGTCGCCCATTGCACGTGCTCCGAAGGCGATGGGGTTGCCGTTGACGTCGAGCACCGGGAACATTATGCGTCCGCGGAAACGGTCGAAGACGCGGTCTTTTTCTTCGTTGACGGAGACGAGGCCGCTTTGTTCGATGAGTGTGTTGTCGAAGCCTTTGGCGCGGAGGAGATTGAGCAGCGAGTCCCATGAATCAGGCGAAAATCCGATGTGGAATTGCTTTTGGATCTCGGGGGAAATGCCGCGTTGGTCGAGGTATTCGCGGGCGGCTATCGCTTTGGCGTCGGTGCCTTGCAGCTCGTTTTCCCAGAAGTCGAGAGCGATCTTATTGAGTTCGATGACCTGCTCGGAAAGCTGCTTTTTCTCTTCTTTTCGCTTTTTGTTTTGCTGATACTGGCCGTCGTCGATGGGTTCGGGGAGCGGGACGCCCGCCATTTCCGCGACACGCTGGACGGCTTCGGGGAAGTTCAGCCCCTCCATCTCCATCAGGAAGGTGTAGGCGTTGCCGCCCTTGCCGCAGCCGAAGCATTTGTAGAAGCCTTTGGACGGATTGACCGAGAATGAGGGCGTTTTCTCTTGATGAAACGGACAGCAAGCCATCCAATTCGCCCCCTTCTTCTTCAGCGGAGCATACGGCTCGATCAACCGCACCAGATCAGCACGGTCCTTAAGTTCATCAATGAAATACTGGTCGTAAAGCAAGCCTGAATTATACCATTCAGCTCTAAACAAACAGGAAAGGGTGCTTGAACCTGTTTAGATGTTCAGGCTGTTTATCGGGAGAAAAACATATGGTTACGTCCGCGAAGCGGACAACGTGTGTTGAGCCCAGCGATTCATCGCTGGGCTAAGTACATTTAGTCCGCTTTGCGGACCCCTTCGAGGGCGGTAAGCATAAACACCTCAAACCCCTAAACACCTCTAAACCGGGATGCTGTTTGATTAGAGGGATTACAGCTTCATCTCGGCGATGGTGGCGCCGTTGCCGCCTTGGTTGGGAGGGGCGAAGGCGAAGCGTTCGACGAGGTCGTGGTTTTTGAGGAAATGGTGGACGTAGTTTTTGAGGGCACCGGTGCCGAAACCGTGGATGATGCGGATGCGAGGGAGCGATGCCATGTAGGCTTCGTCGATGAAGCGGTCGAGCTCGTATTCGGCCTCGGCGGTGGTATGGCCGAGAAGGTTGAGTTCGACGGGGGCATCGGGCGAGTCGATGGGCTTGGAGAGAGAACCGGCGGCTGACTGTGCTGATTTGTTGGCAGAGGCGGACTGGCCGGTCGCCACGGCTCCGGGTACAGAATGTGTAAGGCGGAGATCGGCGAGCCTTTCTCGCATACGGATGCTGCCGACTAGGACCTCAGCGGTGTCTTTGTCGATCTTTTCGATGGTGCCGACGTTGCCGAATGAGGTGATGACCTTTGAGCCTACGGCGATCTCCGACGGGTCGCCTGACACGGCTTCGGGGTAAGTTGGTTCAGCCGGTCGGAACCCGGTCGCTGCGGGGGTTCCCGGTTCTGACTTGGCGGCCCCGACCTTGGTCACTAAGGCACGGTTAAGCTCGGCTTTGCGGGCCGAGCGTTCTTTATCGAGCTTGTTCTTGAGTGCTTTGTCTTCGATGGAATCGATAAACGCCTTGGATTGACGGTCGAAAGATTCGACGGTGTCAGCGAGTGCGTGTTCGAACTCTTTTTGCCGTGCCTTTTCCTTCTTTATCGCTTCGACCTCGAGCCCGGCGTATTTCATCGCCGTCGCTTCGCGTTCTTCTTCGAGAGCGATACGCAGGTCTTCAGCAAGTTTGGATTCGCATTGAAGTTTAAGCAGATAAGCCTCGGCGTCCTGAGCGGAGATGTCGAGATTGCTTCGTGCTTCGTCGATGACCTCTGGGAGTATGCCGAAGCGGCTGGCGATCTGGATGCCCGAGGAGGCCCCGGCGAGGCCGAGCAGCAGGCGATAGGTCGGCTGGAGAGTCTTTTCATCGAATTCGACCGAGGCATTAACGACGCCTTCGTCATTTGCCGCGTAGATCTTTAGCCCGCGGTAGTGGGTGGAGGCGATGACCTGTGCACCGCAGTTTCGGCGAAAATGATCGACGATGGCAACACCGAGTGCGGAGCCTTCCTCAGGGTCGGTGCCGGTCCCGGCTTCGTCCAGCAGGACCAGCGACGGGGCGACGCATTCACGCATCATCTCGGCGATGTTCGACATGTGCGATGAGAACGTCGAGAGGTTCGCCGAAAGCGATTGATGGTCGCCGATGTCGGCGAGGACAGAGCGGTAGAACGGAATACGAGCCGCCTTTGCCGGAACGGGCAAGCCGGAGATCGCCATCAGGCTGATAAGGCCTGCGGTCTTGAGCACGACCGTCTTACCACCGGCATTCGCACCCGAAATGATCATCACAGACCGGTCTTGAGTTAGCTTGAACGAGCCGGGCACGACCTCACGGTCAGAATCTTCGCCTCGCAGATGCTCTTCCAACAAAGGGTGGCGGGCGTCGGTCAGCTCAAGAGTGCCGCGGTCAGATATGTCAGGAACGATCGCTTTGAAGCTTCGTGCGAATGCGACCTTTGCCTTGATGAAATCGAGCTCAGTCACGGCCTCGACCGCAGCACCGATCGCGGGGAGTTGCTCCCGAAGCTCTTCCGTGAGTTCGAAGAGAATGCGGACGATCTCGCGTTCTTCTTTACCTTTGAGGTTTTGAAGCTCATTGTTTGCCTCGATCGCTTCGAGCGGTTCGACAAAAACGGTGGCACCGCTTGACGAGAACCCGTGAGCAACGCCGCCGACCTTTCCGCGAAAATCAAATTTGACGGGGATGACGAATCGGTCGTTGCGAACGGTCACGATCGCATCCTGAATAGCATCACCGGAGGCACGCATCACCGATTCAAGCGAGCGGGTAAGCCGTGCACGCTGTGCAGAGATCTCACGGCGGAGACGTGCAAGTTCCGGGGACGCGGAGTCATCGATCTCACCACCCGGCAGCAGCTTTTTATTGATCTTTTCGAGTACGCCGAGGAGAGCCGGCGGGATATTCTCAACCACCGACCAAAGCGTGGGCACGAAGTCTTTCTCAGGCTGGATCAGCGAACGCGTAAATAAAGCCTGACTGCAAACGCGGGTTACCTCAAGGAGCAGATTCGGCTCCAGCGTTGCATTGCGGATGTTCAGAATAGCAACCGCATCTGCGGGATCCGCTAGTCCGCTGAATGACCAGGAGACTTGCTTCTCTTCGTTGAGGACAATGGTCTCAGAGACGACGGCTAACGCTCTTTCAAGCTCATGGCTGTTCTTGAAGGGGCGCAGACCGGCGAAACGCTCTTCGCCCATCGGGGTCTGTGCGTTGCGGCTGACAAGTTCGAGCAGTCGGCCGTATTCCAATGTTTCGAGCGAAAACGACATCTACTCAACGATCTCGACGCCTTTCCAAAAGGCGACGTGCCCTTCGATCTCTTTAGCATCGGGCTTGGCCTCGGGGTAATACCACGCAGCATCGCCGTTCGTGTCACCATTAACGACAACGTCGTAATAGCTCGCCGTCCCTTTCCACCCGCAGACGGTATGCGTCTCGCTTGGCTGGAAATATTCCGTCTTGATCGACTCAGCAGGGAAGTAGTGGTTGCCTTCGACCACCTTGGTCTCGTCGCTTTCTGCTAAAACTGTTTCGTTCCAAATCGCTTTCATAATTTATGATTCCTGAGGCAAAAACCTCGCTCTAAGGTTCGGCGTAGGCATCATACACGCGTCCTGTTTGCCGAAAAGACGGTATCTGTATTTCGCAAAGATCTTATACGCCAAGTTACGAATGGGACGGGGGACGAGCCACAGGTAATAGGCCGCACTCCAACCACCGTCCAGATGCCGTGCGATCATCACCGCCGCTGATGAATATAAGTAAGCCCGGCCATCCTCAATGAGAATGACCGAATCGGTCTCCGTCGGATCTATACCGTGCTCTGCGAGCAACACCTGTCCGATATCGCTCTGAATCGGTGTGAATTTGAAATAAGCGCTGCTGTCGTGCTCGATAATAAAGTTCACCGAGCCGTTACAAAAGTTGCAAACCCCGTCAAATAGGACGATCGCCGACATGGTTATATTCTAACCTATCTTTTGTGGCAGTGCCCTCAATCGCCGGTGGAACTGATCTTTATAACTGTCATGCGGTGAATCGAAACTCGGCGGGCTTTTGTATGCCGGTGAATAATAATAAGATTGTAGAGGATGCGTAGGTTACAACTCATTATCTTTTTGTTGGCGGTGTTGCTGCCGGCGGCTGCGTTTGCTCAGAATCCTACGAAGTGGGTGCTGGAGTCGCACGTAAAAGGACGGCCGCTGAACGCGGGCGATGAGTTGAGCGTTACACTGCGGGCGACGGTGGAGCCGGGATGGCATCTATATGCACCCGATCAGCCGAAGGGCGGACCGATAGCGACGACGATCAAACCTGCACCCGACACACCCTTTGAGATAGTCGGCGAGATCACCTCGCCTCAACCTTTCGAAGAACCGGACCCGAATTTTATAGTTGACGGACAGCCGCTGAATACGAGGTTCTTTAAGGATGCGGCGGAGTTCCGAATAACGCTGCGGGCCGGAGCGGCGACGAATGCGGATGTGGCGGCTGTGGACGTGCGCTTTCAGCTCTGTAACGACCAGTTTTGTCTGCCTCCACGGACGAAGCGGGTGACATTTGCAGGCGAAGAGGATGTTCGCGGTGTTGGCACGACCCGTGCGGCACCCGCCGGGCCTTCGGGCACGCCGGATTATCCGATGACGGTGACTGCGGAGCAGGCGGAGACGGACCTGTGGCCGTTCATCTGGCTGGCGATAACGTTGGGAGCCTTGTCGCTGCTGACGCCGTGCGTGTTTCCGATGATACCGATAACGGTCTCGTATTTCGCAAACCACGCATCGGGCAGCAGGGCAAAATCGGTCAGGCTTGCGACCATCTACTCGCTGGGAATTATCGCTACATTTACGCTGTTGGGGATGGCGTTAGCGATCTTTATCGGTGCGGCGGGCATTAACCTGTTTGCGGCGAGCCCGTGGGTGAATCTGCTGATAACGGCGATCTTCTTGTTCTTTGCGTTCAACCTATTCGGTGCTTATGAGATACAGATACCGACGGGCATTCTGACAAAGCTCGACAACCTGACGCGTTCGACGGAGGGCGAGGGGAGCGGCATCGTCGGTGCCCTGCTGATGGGGTTGACGTTTACGCTGACGTCGTTTACGTGCACTTCGCCTTTTGTAGGGACGATATTGGTGGCGGCGTCGCAGGGGGATTGGCAGATGCCGATGGTGGGTATGCTGGCCTTTTCTACGGTGTTTGCGCTGCCGTTCTTTATACTCGCGTTAGTGCCACAGTGGGCATCGCAGCTCCCGCGAGCGGGCGGGTGGATGAATTCGGTCAAGGTGTCGATGGGCTTCCTCGAGGTAGCGGCGGCGATGAAGTTCTTGTCCAACGTCGACCTCGTGTGGAAGTGGGGCATCTTTACGCGGGACGTGGTGTTGAGCGTTTGGATAGCCATCGGGATAATTCTGGCGATATATCTTTTGGGCAAGTTTCAGCTCGCGCATGATTCGAAGCCCGAGCGGATCGGTGCCTTTCGATTGGCATCGGCGATCATCGCTCTGTCGATCAGCTTTTATCTTTTGACTGGGCTGTTTGGTGCGAAGCTTGGTGAACTTGAGGCGTTTTTGCCGCCTGATCTAAATAATTCGTCCGCACGGATGCTGGGCGGCGGGCAGCGGCTAACCTGGATAAAGAACGATTACGAGGGAGCCTTGCGAAAGGCTCAGGAAGAGGGGAAGCGGGTATTCGTCGATTTTACGGGTTACACGTGCACGAACTGCCGATGGATGGAGGCGAACGTTTTCGCGAAAACAGAGGTTGAGGCTGAGCTTGAGAAATTTGTACTCGTATCGCTGTATACGGACGGCGAGGGCGAACTTTATGAGAAGCACCAGCGGCTTGAGCAGGAGAAATTCGGGACGGTCGCCCTGCCGTTTTATGCCGTTATCGAGCCGGACGAACGGATAGTTGCCACATTCCCCGGGTTGACGCGGAACGTGCAGGAGTTTGTTGACTTTTTGAAGAAAGGGCAGGAAAATTAGCGATATTTGATGAACAGGATACCGGTAAAACAGCTCGTAACCGAACTCTGCACAATACCCGATGCGGAGTTTGAGTGTCAGAACGTTTACGATTTTCTCGGGCGGCATCCAGTTGATGTCGACTCGATGCAGCCCTACCTTTTCTGGAGCGAGAAGTGCTACACCCGCAATCTTATATATAGAGACGACCGATACGAGATGATGGCGATCTGCTGGGGCAGCGGGCAGGTTTCGCGCGTGCATGACCACGCGGAACAGCGGTGCTGGATGACGGTGCCGATAGGGAAGCTTCGCGGGCAGAATTTTGCGGTTGTTGAAAAGGATGAAGGACGGGGTTTTTGTAAGCTTGTTGAGACGGACACCTTTGATCTCTCCGATTGCCTGGCGGCGAAGGTCGAGCTGGAAGAGCCCGTTCATCAGATCTTGAACCTAACAGAGTTTGCCGAGCCCGCGGTGAGCATTCACATCTATTCCAAACCCTACGACCGGTGCATCTCATTTTGCCGCGACACCGATACATTCAAGGAAGTGCCTCTGTTTTACACCAGCGTTGACGGCATGCTCTGTAAGGGCGTTACTCTTTGATCCGATTAATTAGTAATTAACTAGCTAACGATCATCTAATTAATGAGCAGAAAATCGGCCATCATCGTTGGCGTTGCGGCTGTTTACGTTGCGTTGCGGATAGCGGGGATCGCCGAGTCTTGCCTGTGGTTTGATGAGATCTTTGGCGTGCATGCGGCTGAGCATCCGTGGGGCGAGATGTTCGGGTTCATTGCGCAGGACCTGATACATCCGCCGCTCTTTTATGTGGTGCTGAAGCTTTGGATGGCGATCGGGGGCGACGGGGTTTGGTGGCTGCGGCTGCTGCCGGTGGTGTTCTCGGTGCTTGCGATGTTCCCTTTCCTTCAGATCTGCCGTGAGCTGAAGCTGAGGTATTTCGCGGTTGTCGTGGCGTTCACTTTATTTGCGGTGAACGGGGCGCTGATCAAATATGCGCAGGAAGTGCGGATGTACAGCATGCTGCTGTTTCTGTCGCTGATGTCAGTGTGGCTGTTCACGAGGTATTTTGTTAAGGGAAAGAGCTTTGTGGTGCTGGTGATCGTCAATCTCCTGATGGTCCACACGCACTATTATGGATGGTTGGTTGTCGGGGCGGAGATTGCGGCGATCGCGGCCTTTCAGCGGATAAAGCTGCGCGAGACGCTGTTGATGGCGGGGATAACGGCGGCCGGTTTCTTGCCATGGGCATGGGCAGTTGTTTCGGCTGCGAGAGGTGGTGCGGATGTTGGGCAGAATATCGGATGGATAGAGCGGCCGGCCGTTGGAGCGGTGGCGGGGCTGTTGCTGGATGTGGTCGAGCCGTTTTACTTTCAGTTGAATAGTGCTGAACCCGCTTCGATCTTTGTAATTTCGGTTCCTTTGCTCTTGCTGATCGGCTACGCAGCGATCCGTTATCTACAGGGCTCGCCCAATATAGATGAGAAGCGTAACGCATATCTGCTGGGGATCCTGACGTGCGTTCCAGTTTTCGCCGCCCTGCTATTGAGTTGGACATTACCGCATTCAGTTTGGGGGTCGCGTCATCTGATCGTCGTCTTTGCACCATTCCTCATACTCTCGGCCGTATTCTTGACGGAATTGAAGAACACAATAGAACGAACCTTGGTTCTGACTCTCATTGGAACGGGAATTTTAGTCTCTCTTGTTCCCTTCGCGTTTACGCCAACACAAGAACAGCCTTGGTGCAAATGGGAGAAGGCTGCACAGATCATACTCAGCAGTGAAGATGGTCCGATCAAACAAGGCGAACCGGTTGCGGTTTATGGTTTCGAAGACCTTTCGGTTTACCACCTCTGGTTCGCTTTAAGGAATAACCCAAACTATCGAGTCTACAAAGTTGACGGGATTGACGGCCTAATCGAGGACAAAGCATATTTTCTGCCCCGGGGTTTCTTCAACGTAGAGAAAGTCGGTCTTGATGGCATAGACGACGAAAGGCTCTGTGCGTCATTTCGGGGAGCAGAAACGGCTGAACAGCGTCTACATGTTTCGGTCTTATCCGAACGGGGTTATACGGAGAAGCGCTCGGAGATCCTTTCCGGTCCGGTTGAGAAGGTCTTTCTGGTCGAGTTCTTCCGTCAACCTGGCGCGATCACTAAATAGATCAACAACGAAAGAAGTAGCAGATATCGAAATATACACTCAACCGGTTGCGCTTGCTATCGACGCCGGAAAGAACATCAAAGGCTTGGCCATTAACATTTTGGAGCGCCTGGCTTTGAGTTGTTAGACCCAATTACCGCATAACACGATATTCCTCAGGGATACTGAGAACGTAGTAAGCAGTTGCCGCCGTCTTTCCGTCGCCGCTGAGGAACAACCCGTGCTGCGCTCGGTGATACAAGCCACTGTAATGT
>JACDAK010000022.1 GCA_013695495.1 Blastocatellia bacterium
TTGTAAAACGTCGCCTCGCTTATGCCCATTTTCCGGCATACCTCAGCAACCGCTACCCCAGTCTCAGCCTGCTTCAACGCAAACACTATCTGCTGCTCCGTAAACTTCGATCTCTTCATGGCAATTATTTCCTCCTATCCTTTCATAATTGCCCCGTTTTCTCTATTTTAGTTCGGTACTGCTTTTAGGGGGGACGTCACTGAAAAGGGGGCAGCTCAATTAACCCGGAAACTCCAGTTTAGACTGGTAACAATCGGGGGATGTTTGCAATCACGTTCTGCTGGCTGTCCTTCGCCTCAATCTGCTTATTCTCTGCGTCGCAGATGGGCGTCCATCCTAATCACCGCTCTAATTTCCCGACTATGAGTTTTACCTTGCGAACAATTTGATCATCTTTTTCAAGTAACCGGGCACCACTCTGCCCGCCTGTCACTAAAACGACATCTTCGACTTTTACTTTCTCTGTGATCAACGGGTTCTGCCGATCTATTGTTTCTAAACTAGACTGAACCTCTGACTTTTTTGCTTTTGTGGCAAACAATAGATACTCCCGACCCGGCAAAAATCGTACGAGACGGGTATGAAGGGAATAAGGCTCACCAAGACTATATACCTTGAGCATCTTATGATTTTTGAACGATGGTTTTGTCAAAATTGGCGTTACCACCTGCACTTTATAGACATATCCCTCTACTCCACGATTTGCTTGAAGCGAGTTTGTTCTAACGGCCGCGTCGATTCGCTCTTTCCATATTACGGGATCGACAATGGCGTCCGATCCAATCAGCTTTACAACACCAATGAAGTCGCTTCTCTCGGCAAGATAACGAAGAAGACTCTCCTCTTCGGCGCTTTTCGTTTCCGTGTCTAAAATTACCGGGCGCTGACTGTACAGACCGGACTGGGCGAGCCAAGCAATTACAACAAGGCCTGATAAGAGTGCTAAAAATAACCTTATTCTCATAAATTGAACCTCCCATCATGGAAAAACTGTTCTTTCACATCGCTGGTAGGCAAACATGGGCGTTCGTGGATCTGATACATTATAGGCTGCAATCTCAGCAGTAGCGAGATCTCCGCTAGCTATCATGGCAGCAGCTTGGGACAGATAGTAATTGTTTTGAGCTACCTCCACTTGTGTCATTAAGCCGGCCTGCGTCGAACTGCTCAAATTCAAACTCTGGAGATATGTCCAAAAACCGTCAACCGTAAAATAGTTGCCCAGAAGATTCCCGGTGTGATATTGTGGCACATGCACATCCTCATGGGCCACAATCTTGTCATAGAATTGGCTTGTACTCGGTATCAAAATGGTCGCCGGCTGGGTCACCCGCGTTAGAGAATGTCCGGTTGCAGTCCAGTGACCTGCAGGGTTTTCCGTCGCCATAATACTTCCGGTGAGTACGGGCTCTAATACTCGTCCAGCAGGATGCCACCAGGCATTGACGATAAAATTTGCGTCCTTTAACTTTTCAGCTCCACCTTCGAAAAATACTTTCACCTTGATTTTATATTTACTGTTGTAGTAGGGATGAGCAACAGACGCCGCGGGCGGCGCACTTGCGCATTCCGCGTTCGGGCGAGCGTACCAATGGGCTTTTGCCGTAGTCGTAGCCGAAGCGGGCGAAGCAAACTCGACAATCGGATTGTTGCCCGTACTTCCCGAATCGATCGAGTAGGTCCACTCGTATGCTGTCGGCGTCCCGCCTTGGGTAGTAGCACTGAAAGTTACCGTATCTCCATCTTTTGCTGTTGCCGGAACGTTGATTGTAACTCTTGGCCGTACCTCAATCGGGGCGTTGTTGCACAACAGAGCCGTGCTTGGTTCGCAATAGCCGCCGCCCCAGTTGTACCAGATCGTTCGTTCGAGGCAGCCTTGGATGGTCGTCGCTCCAACGTCAACAGCCTCAGAGTCACCGCCAGGCCCTATGGTCGCGATGCTTGCGTTGAAGCTTTCCCATTCGATCGTTTCCGCGCTGTACGGCCCGAAACTTTGGTAATAACAATTTGATTCGAATTGCGTCCCAAAAAACGTTGTGATTTCGCCAAAATCAACCTCAACTTCCTCGGGATGCACGTAAACATCGGTGATAACGCTCGGGCAGCAATTGTAACAGACATATGTGCTCGCAATGCCAACCACTTCATTAACTTGTTCGCTCCGCCCGCTCATTATATTGTTGTCCGCCCCGCGTGCCGACCACGCGATCTGGCCTTCATCGACGTTGAGCGGGATGATATTTCCCATGTCATCAGGCGTTTGTTCCTCCCGCAGTGCCTTGAAATCTATCGCCACCGTTTCCCCCGCCTTAAGCTCATTGATGCCGAGCGAATATCCGCCGCCGGCGTACGTCAAGTGTGCAGTATATCGTTTTGGCGAATCCGTCTCATTCTTGATGTAAACGATCGTGTTGTAGTCGCCATCAACTTTTCAAGGGAAGCCGCCTGCGCTTGAGGGCATTCTCTGCGGGTCCATTAGTGGGACAGTATAGACGTGCTTGCCGCTCTTGCTTGGGCTTACCGCGCTCAGCAGAATGGTGCCGGGAGCAGTGGTGTATTCGATCTCGATGCCCGTAAAGGTGATGCTCGACGGCAGGTTCGCCACTGCGATATACGTCCTCAGATCGATGCTTGCTGTCTTGCCGGCCAGCACCAACCGCTGCGGAATGTCGATATTCTTCACGTCTCCGTTCAGGTCGGTGTACGGCAATGTTGCCTTGACCCAGCTAGAAGTACTGCCGATGTTCCTTGCTGTGATCACGGGTTCAAGCTTGTCAGTGCCGATCGATCCGATACGTAGCCCGCCCGCGTTCATCTTGGATGAAACTGCCGTTGTTGGATCAGAAAACTGCATAGTCGACGAATAACCTTTACTTGGTTCCGATATCTGCATCCGCGCCATTACCGCACCCGCTCCGCCGTCGTGCTCGACTGTTATACCGCCTTCTTTTAGCACGAAGCCCGTATATTGCCAGCCCACGATATCCTTCAGCACATCCAGGACTTCGTTTCGTACGCCGAAAGTTGAACACCTGCAGGCTGATTTTGTGTCGGCACGGTACCGTCTATTGTAATAGATGCATTAACAGCAGAACCCGTCGTATTCTTGATAATAAATTTCGTCTCGGCCTGCAGCGACGGCTTCCACCAGACGCTTTCCAGTCGAGCGGTGGGAAATCGGGAAGCAGGCGTGATGAACTGTTCTTCGAAAAGGAGACCGCCTCTGAGGATCTTGAATTGAACGCCGAGCTGTTGACGCATTCCCAGATGCGTTACATGCAGGCTGCCTTCTGCAAAACCCGGCTGGTGTTGTTGCAGCATGGTTCTCACATCCACTTCGAGAAACGAAGCAGCCGGAACGTGCGTCGTTCCCAGATCAAGGCTTTGCCCCGCCTTGTTGTAAAACACAAGCGACACCGGCAACGGCTCCGGCCCCTTGTTATTGAACATCAACGACGTTTCGAAACCGCCGGTCAGGTCGTAGTACGAACCAATGAGCACTATGGGATCGACCGCCGTCGCCGAATCGCCGCAGCAAGAGCGTTTCTCGCCTGAGCGTTTGAGCGAAAGAGTTTCAAGCGAAGCGTTCGTGGAACTAGATATCTCTTTGACGAATTGATAGGGCGAACGGCTTATTCCCTGAACCGCCGAAGGTTCTTTGTCAGGCGCGGCAGCCTCAGCGGGCAGTGCCGGGGGCGTCCGGACTGTCGCTTGCGCCTGCTGTACCCTGAAGGATCAGGCCCGGCAGCAGCAGCGATGTGATGGCAATAACGGCAAAGATGCGGTAACGGAATGCAAAAGACACGCGTGCAGATGGGGGAATTGTCATTTCAAGTCAGTCTCCCGAAAAAAAGGCCAACAACGATGATCTCGGGTGCGAAGGGCGTCTTCCGCTAAGTTCGCGCAGCGATCACAAGGATTGGATCGGAAAAAAGAGTTGCACTCACCGTACGCGAACCCTGTAGAATCCGTCAAGGTTTATCAAAGTACTCGCCTAGGCGTGGGCGGCGAGACATCCGGACCCGCACCGGCGACGCCACCTCCCCGTCCGTCCGCGGATCGCACCGCCCTCCTAGCTTATGGCATCGCCGCCGGGGTCCTTTGCCTATGGTTTTGGGGTTCGTGCAATGGGCCTTGTTAGACGTGTCAGGCTCCTTGTAGCGCGTGTCAAGGCGCTCGTCACGCGTGTCACGTCGCTCGACACGCGTGTCACGTCGCTTGTAACGTGTGACACGTCGCTTGTAACGTGTGCGGGTGGTCGAAGGAGTGCGCATCCGGGGTAAAGATAGAAGCGGCGAGTTCAGCCCACTTTTACTGCGGGGGGCACTGCCTGTGTTGCCGCGAGGATTTCGGCTGACTTTGGCAATAACAAGATAATCTGGGAGTTGAATTTGTGGGAATGTGGGGCGAAGACACACTCCTACGGGCTCTGCAGGGCGGTGAGGAGTTTTTGGTGGATGTTCCCGAAGGCGCCGTTGGACATTATTGCTACTACGTCGCCGGGGCCGAGTTGGGGGGTTAGGTGTTCGATGATGGCGTCGGCGTCGGGGAAGCTGAGGGCGGGTTTGCCTTGGAGGGAGATGTCGGCGACCAGTTCGTCGACGTCGAGTACCTTGCCGCGTTCGCTGGCTTTTGAGGTGTTATAAACGCCGGCGATGATGACGTAGTCGGCGTATGAGAATGCCTTGCCGTAGGGCTCTTGAAAGACGGCGAGGCGAGATGACCACGTGCGGGGCTCGAAAACGGCGATCAGGCGGCGGCCGGCGTATTTCATCCGGAGTGCTTTGAGTGTTTCTTCGACCGCGGTCGGATGATGTGCAAAATCGTCGATGACGGTCACGCCCGCCACCTCGCCGCGAACTTCTACGCGGCGTTTGACGGAAAGGAAGGTGTCGAACGCCTGTTGGATCTTTTCGCGGGTGATGCCCCAGGCGTCGGCGGCGATGATTACGGCGAGGCAGTTGCGGACGTTGAATTCGCCGATCAGCGACGTTTTGAATTCGCCCCAGCTGACGCCTTCTTTGAAAACGGTGAAGCGCGTACGCTCGCCGGTGAAATCAATGTAGCGTGCCTGCCAGCGTGCGTCGACGGATAGGCCAAAGGTCTCGACAGTCGTGTGCAGGCGGCCGTCCATTTCGTCGAGCACTTCGCGGACGATCGGCGAATCGATGCCGGCGATGACGCGACCGTTGCCGGGCACGAGGTTCATCAGGCGTGAGAACTGAAACTTGATCTCGATGATGTCGCGGTAGATGTCGGCGTGGTCGAATTCGATATTGTTGACGATCGCGATCTCGGGCAGGTAGTGCATGAACTTCGGCTTTTTGTCGAAGTACGCCGTGTCGTATTCGTCGCCCTCTATCACGAAATGGCCGCTGTCGGTTACGCGAAAGCTTGCGTCGAAATTTTGCACGATGCCGCCAACCAGAAAGCTCGGGTCAAGCCCGCCTACCTCGCAAACCCACGCCGCGATGCTCGTCGTGGTCGTTTTGCCGTGGGTGCCCGCCACCACCAGCGAACGGCGGCCGCGGATAAACTCTTCTTTGACGATCTCAGCCTGCGAGCGGTAGAGCAGCTTGCGGTTGAGGACCTCTTCGAGCTCAGGGTTACCGCGCGAGATGGCGTTGCCGACGACGGTCACATCGGCGCCGACGTCTGCGTTCTCTGCCCGATAGCCCGTCAAAATCTCGATGCCGAGAGCCTCGAGCTGTGTGGACATCGGCGGATAGACGTTCTGGTCCGAACCCGTCACGCGATGCCCGCGCGTCTGGAGCATCCCCGCCAGGCTCGCCATCGCCGTCCCGCAAATTCCGATCAAGTGATAATGCATCGTATTAAATAGAAACACCGGCGCCTCCGCCAGCGTTCACATGATATTATCAGATTAAAAGCGTGTATTTACGCAAGCGGTCACCGCCTCAAAGAGAAACTGATGAATGATCAAAAAACTGCTACTGGGAACGCGATACTTGACAGTCTGCCTGCCGCGGAACTTTCGAGACTAAATTCAAGCTTGGAACGTATCGACGCACCGCTCGATTTTACGATCTATTCCTCGTATGAACCCATCACACACATTTACTTCCCGATCAATGCGCTGATCTCATTGGTCGCAACAACTTCCACGGGCCAGAGTGCCGAGATCGGTGTCGTGGGGAGCGAAGGTGCCGCGGGAACAGAGACCCTAATGGGCGCCGATTTTTCGCCGAATCGAAGCATGATCCAGATCGCCGGGCCCGTCTACCGCATCGGCGTTGCCAAAGCACGGGTCGAATTTGCGCGGTGCGAGGCGTTTCACGACAGCGTGGTAAGCTTTATGCACAAATTCGCCGTTCAGGTCTGCCAAACCACTCTGTGCAACCGGCTCCATCAGGTAGGCGAACGCCTCCCCCGGTGGCTGTTAATGTGTCATGATCGTATCGACAGTCCCCACCTGTTGCTTACTCAAGAGTTTATCTCCCTAATGCTCGGGACCAGCCGCGTGACGGTGACCCAAACGGCGCATCAATATCAGAGCATCGGCTTGATTAAATATAGCCGCGGCCGCATAAAAATAATCGACCGCGAGGCGCTCGAGGCCGCTGCCTGCGAGTGCTATCACATCGTCAAGCGCGAGTACGACCGCACGCCCTCTGCCGGCGCAGCTATTCCATCAAGCCCATCAATATGAAATACCCGATCGGGAAGCCGATCATGACCAGCCACCACGCCGACGATTCGAAGAACCGCTCGAGCAGCCAGAAATAAAGCCACATTGTTGCCATTGTGATGAAGCCGGCAGCGATCACCATCGAGATGTCGTCGACCAATATTAGGTTCAGCACAAAGGTTGCGAGCGTGTATCCCACCGCGAGCACGAGGGGGTTCTGGTAATGGATGCTGACCTTGACAAAGACGACCAGCAAAAATATCCCTAGCATTTAGCACCTCCGTTCGGTTGTGACGCGAACCGCGCGAGGCATTTGCCTTCCCTCAGCTCAGCACGTTCTTGAGCTTTTGCATCGCGCCTTCGAGAATCGTGTCTTCGCGGGCGATGCAGATGCGGACGTGCGCGTCCCAGAGGTCGCCGTCGGCGAACGCTCCGCCGGGTGTCATGCCGACACCTGCATCCCGCATCAGCATTTCGTTAAAGGCGATGGCATCGTCGAAACGTTCGGGTATCCGCGCCCAGATGTAGAAGGACGAGCCGGAGTCATAGAGATCGAAACCAAGTTCGCGGAGGCCTTCGCTAAACACCCGGCGTTTTGCATCGAACTTGTCGCGAAGCCTGGGGTAATACCCGTCATCAGCCATCAGCACTTTTGAGAGAGCCGCCTGCAACGGGGTCGCGGGGCAGACATAGATGACATTTGCGGCGTTGTTAATGGGCGCGATCAGCTCGCCTCTGCCGTATGCGTAGCCCAAACGCCAGCCGGAAATGTTCCAGGATTTTGAGAACGAGTTGACGGTGATGGTTCGCTCCCACATCCCGGGCAGCGAGGCGATCGGCGTGTGCGGATCGTCGCCGGTGACGTAGTGTTCGTATACCTCATCTGAGATGACGAGGAGGTCGAGTTCCTGCGCGACGGCCGCGACGGCTTCCAACTCGCTTTGCGACATCACTTTCCCGCTCGGGTTCGCCGGTGAACAAATAATGATCGCTTTCAGCGGAAACTGGCTGCGGTCCTTCAGTTCCCTGCAGCACTTTAGCAGCTCATCTTTTTCGAACTTGAGATCGCGGTCGAGTTCGAACGCCTCGTTCTTTGCGCCGAATTCTTCGAGTATGCGGCGGTGATAGGGGTAGTAAGGCTCAAAGACGAGTGCCGATTTGCCGCGCAGATAAGCTTGCGCGACTCCGATGAGCGCTCCGGTGCCGCCGTTCGTGACCATCAGTTCGAAAGGCCGCGCGTCTATATCCACATTGATCGCGTTATATTTCGCGATCTTTTTCGCGACCGCGGCACGGAGGCCGGCGTCGCCTTCGCTGCCGCCGTAATGATTTTGGCTCGCGGCGATAACTGCGGCTGCTTCGGCAGCGAGACGCGGGTCGATGGGAAGCTCTGATTGGCCCTGAACAAGGTTGCCGCTGGGCGGCACAAGGCGGGTGATGGCGCGGATATCGGGCTTTGCTTTCTGAACTTTTGCTTCGGTCATATGCCTAGAAAGATAACAGCTTTTTGGCGTGAGTTTAAGCCGAGGTCGCGGAATGAGATTTGCCCTGAAATAAACAAAGGCTAACCCGTCCGCGTCGGTCGCATTATTTAGATACAGCTTTACACTGTGCTGCCGCCCGGACTGTATCAAAACAAGGAGGGCAGACATGCTTGTTCAGGATCTCGTGAAACTTTATCCCCCGATATGCACGGAGGACATGCCGCTCGAAAAGGTTTACGAACTGCTCGCGTCAACGAAGGACGGAATGGTTGTGGTGATCGAAAGCGAAACCCACCGCACTCCGATTGGCGTCGTGAATGCGAACAGCATTTGTGAGCAGATCATCCGGCGTAAGCGCGACCCACGGGGGCTGGCTGCCGGCAATGTGCTCGACGCGAGTTACATGCGGGTTGAGGGGACCGCGCCGCTTTCGGTGTGCGTCGAGCGGCCAAACGCTGACACGGTCGTCGTCGTTGACGAAAACAGGCGGTTTGCCGGCGTCGTGAAACGGGCCCAAGTAATGGAGATGATCGGCAGGTTGGAGCGTGCCGAGAAATTTGCTCCGCAAAGTGCTGTGGCATACAGCGGCGTTCCCATCATGGGTTTAGCCTGATGAACGGATTAGAAAAAAGGAGACGAAATTATGCAAGTTAAAGATATTATGACCGCAGACCCTGTCTGCCTGACACGTGACGCGAGCCTGCAGGAAGCTGCGCGGCTGATGAACACAAATGACATCGGGTGCATCCCGGTTATTGAAAGCGAAGGAAGTAAGATCCCGGTCGGGATGATCACGGACCGCGATATAACAATTAGGACGGTTGCGGAAGGTAAGAATCCGCTGGATCTAACGGTGAGCGATGCGATGACAAACAGTGCGTTCACCGTTACGCCGGAGATGTCCGTCGACGAAGCCTGTTCGTTGATGGAAGATAAGCAGGTGCGGCGCGTTGCGGTGGTGGATGGTACCGGCGGCTGCTGCGGAATGGTCGCGCAGGCTGACATCGCACTGAGCGCCGATAAAAAGCAGACCGCAGAGGTCGTTCAAGAGGTCTCAAAGGCATCGGCTTAACAAAAGAACGGGAGGGCAGGCTAGATGGCCTGCCCTTCGCTTTTGCCAAAGTCCTCGGGGTAGTAAATCAGCTCTACGATGTTGCCACCGACGCCTTTTGTATAGAACGAGGATGTGCCGTCGCGATGGGGTTTGATCGGCCGGCCTTCGCGCTTGGCAGCGGCCTTGAGTTCCTCCAACGTTTCAACCTTCATACCGATGTGCGGCGGGTGTTTTGAATTCGGCGGCAGCAGTGCCATGCCAAATCCGTTGGCGTCGCGCACCATCGCCCAGTCCTCATATATCGTTTCGACAGTGAAGCCGAGCCGCTTGTATTCTTCGACATCGGCTGTTAGATCCTCGCATTTAACGGCGATGTGATCGACGGTTCCTGTAAATCGAAAGTCGCTCATATTGTTACTCCCTTGCCACCTAGTTTAACAGATAACGGCTGCCGTTCGGACGCGTATCGACAGGCACGAACCGGCGAAGTCTGCTAAAATCTTAAGCAATTATGCGCGTCTTTATTATCTTTCTGCCCCTGCTGGTTTCGTTGGGGTGTGGAAATCCGGAACCCACAAAGATCCCGGTAAACATCAATTCGAATGTTGCGAATGCGAACGTGACGCCAAAAACGGCCCCGGTACCGGTCTATGATTACACTATCGTGAACACATATCCGCATGACCCGCGAGCATTTACTCAGGGCCTTGTCTATCACGACGGTTTTCTCTATGAAGGGACCGGCGGAAAGGACGGCGATAACTTCTATTCGTGGCTGAGGAAGGTCGAGATCAAATCGGGCAAGGTGCTGCAGCAGCACGACCTGTCGCGCGATTATTTTGGTGAGGGGATCACGATCCTTAACGACAAGGTGTATCAACTGACGTGGAAAGAGGGCGTAGCGTTTGTTTATAACTTGAGCGACTTCAGCCCGGCCGGGCAGTTTCGATACTCCGGCGATGGCTGGGGGCTGACGGACGACGGCACGAACCTTTATATGAGCGATGGCACTCATGTCATTCGCGTGGTTAATCCCGACGATTTTAAGACCATCCGAACCATCGTCGTTAATGACGAAAAGGGTCAGCCGCTGATGAACTTGAACGAGCTGGAGTGGGTGAAGGGCGAGATATGGGCGAACGTGTGGCAATCGGGCTGGATCATGCGCATCGACCCGGCAACCGGGCGTCTGCTCGGCCGCATCGACCTGCGCAAGGTCGCCGAGGAAGAGCAGCGTCAGAACCGGAACGCCGACGTGCTTAACGGTATCGCCTATGACGAAGCGGGCGACCGTATTTTTGTCACGGGCAAAATGTGGCGGCGGATGTTTGAGATCAGCCTTTCGCAACGGCCATGACGGACCATAAGCCCGAGCAAAGGTTCATGCTTCGTGCGATCGAGATCGCGCGGCAGAGCGTTGACGCAAACGTGGGCGGGCCGTTCGGTTCGGTCATAGTTCGGGGCGGCGAGATCATCGGCGAGGGCACGAACCGCGTAACTTCGACGAACGACCCGACGGCTCATGCTGAGGTGGTCGCGATCCGCGATGCGTGCACACGGCTTGGCACATTTCAGCTTGATGGTTGCGAGATCTACGCCACGTGCGAGCCGTGCCCGATGTGCCTCGGGGCGATCTATTGGGCTCGAGCGGATCGGGTTTATATTGCGTGCACGCGTCAAGATGCTTCGGCTGCGGGGTTTGACGATGAACATATCTACAGCGAACTTGCACTTAAGCATGAGCAGCGCCGCATACCGATGACCACCGCGTTTCGCGACGAGGGCCTTGAGCTTTTTAACCATTGGATTCGCAAGCCTGACAAGATCGACTACTGATTTGAGCTCCTCCGTTTACATTCTGATCCTTGTCGCGCTCATTGCCGGGGCGATGATGCCGACGCAGGCGGGCGTCAATCACCGTCTAGCGTTAGCGCTGGGCAATCCGATACTTTCCGCGTTCGTTTCCTTCATCGTCGGTTCGATCGCTCTCCTTCTCTACATTGTTCTTACCGGCATCCCGCTCTCGGCGCTTGGTTCGATAAGAAATGCTCCGCCGATCTCGTGGTTCGGCGGGCTGCTGGGCGCATTCTTTGTCGCATCCACGATCATATTGCTGCCGCGGCTCGGCGTTGCGATGACATTTACGCTGGTCATCGCGGGGCAGATGGTAGTTACGTTGATCATCGATAACTACGGCCTTTTCGGCCTCCCCGTTAAAGAAATTAATCTCCCTCGCGTTGCAGGGATACTGCTGGTGGTTGTAGGAGTCGTACTCATCCGGCGCTTCTAGCGACAACTTAGGGAACATTTTGCTCCGACCGGTGTCTAACCTATTAACGGTTGGCACCGGTGCTCTTTTTTAGGAGGATCGAAATGTTTGATAAATTGATCGAGTCTGATTCGCACACCGCGGACGTTAAAAAGCGCGGCCGCTACTTCATGGTGTCAACCCTTGTCGTTGGGAGCCTATTCCTTACAGCAGTCGTATTCAGTTTGTATGCCGCCGATATTGATATCGGTGCCGACAACTTGGATATGTACGTCCTCTTGAAACCCATAGCTGACGATATTCCTACCCCGCCTGAACCGGCGGCGAAGCTCGCCGGTCCGCAGCAATCCACCAGTGACAAAATAGTGCTCCCGTCGCGAAAAGATCTGATCGCGCAGATCGACGATCACCGACGAGTCCCCGACACTGTCTCGAGCGTTCCCAACAATTCTAAGTCGATCCCGGCTGGTGACTTTTTTATCGGAAGGGATGATAACGGCGGTTCCGGCCCGCCGGCCGGTGCCAAGGGTACAGACAGCGGGGCTGGCGACGCTGTGAGAGGTACCGGCAATACCGTACCTGTCGCGGTAGTTGCAGAAGCTAAGCCACCTGAGCCGCCGCCCGTTTTGAAGCGGCCGCCGCCGGTTACGCAGTCAAAAGGCGTTATCAACTCGCTCGCGACGCACTTGCCGCATCCGCCGTATCCGGAAACCGCGAAAGCGATGGGCGTAGAGGGAAACGTGTCAGTGCAAGTGACGATCAATGAAGCAGGACGCGTGACATCGGCGACAGCAGTTGACGGACATCCGACCCTTCGTACAGCAGCCGCGCGTGCGGCACGCCAAGCGAGATTTACTCCGACGTATTTGAACAATGTCCCGGTAAAAGTAACGGGAATGATCGTTTATCGATTCCAGAGGAATTGATTTAGGGCCGCGGGCAGAAGTGCCTGCATTTACGAGGGTGCGTGGGAAGCGTGAACTGTGTAGCCGCCGGTTCCTTTATGCTGACACGCGGCCCTCGCCATCATTCCGTCGTAGGAATTCGAAAATATCTTCAGCGATGATGGGCACGGGAAACCGTGCTTTTAGATCATCAAATTGCATCCCGTCGATCAGCACCGGCTCGTCCGATTTGATAATGTGCGGCGGGATGAGGGCGAAGTCGCCGGTTATCTTATCTTTCACATTCAGAAGATCCTGCCCTGACAGAAGCCCCGCGACAGCGACGTCGCCGCCGAAATAGGTATTTGGGACCGCTAGCACCGTCAACCCTGCCCCAGTGAGAGCGTTAAATCGCGCGATCTGTTCACCAAGGATCGGGGCGAACATCTCGCCTGTGATAATGGTACCGTTCAGTTTGCGGACTTGCGGCGTCTCGATCGGATCAGCCTGCGGCTTGATCGCCGCCGGGTGGGTACGGACGTTTGCGGCGGTTTCAGTGCGGCTACGCCGGCCGGCTTCGACATCTCTCAATAGGCGTTCAAACGAACTGAGAAAGGAGCGGATCATCCCAACACCGTCCTCTATCTGCGGATAGTTCCCGTAGTGCCGCCGCGTCGGTATCTCAACGCCCGCTTTGATATAGATCTCATCGCCAAGGAATGCGAATGTGACCCCGAGTCCTTTTCTGAACTCGCGCTGCAGCTTCTCGACCTGCTTGATCGTCCGTCTGCAAAACTCCGGCGTGACCCGAGTAAGACGCTCGTCGGTGTTATACCGCGTTAAGGCGACCGGTACGACCGCTGTGCTAACCACCTTCGGGTGATGTGCCGCGAGATCGCGGAGCGTTTTTTCGAGGATCGCCCCGTCGTTTATCTCTGGACATAAAACCACCTGCGCGTGTATCTCGATGTCATTGTCGAGCAGTCGCCGCAGCTTATCCGAAATGTCCGCACGGATCTCGTCAACCCCGAGCATATAGGCACGCGTCTTCAAATCCGTAGCGTGTACTGAAACGTATTGCGGCGATAGGCGTTGCTCGATAACGCGGTTCATCTCGTCAGGCGTTATCGACGAGAGCGTGGTGTAATTGCCGTAGAGGAATGAAAGGCGGATATCCTCGTCCCGCACAAAAAGCGAGGGCCGAGCGTCGTCCGGATTCCCTTTACAAAAACAGAAAAGACATTCGTTTGCACACTGCCGCGGCACGATCTGCTCGAACATCAATCCGAGATCTTCGCCTTCTTCTCGGTCGAATTCGACCTCGTAACTCTCGCCGCCCGCCCGTTTTACCTGAAACACGAGTTCGCTTTCACCTGCGGTCTGAAACCGAAAATCGAGATAATCGCGAACGGGCCGGCCGTTGACCCGGACAATGCGGTCGCTCGGACGCAGCTCAAGCTCCTCGCCCAAGCTCCCGGGGGTGACCTCTGTGATGATCACGCCGGGGCGGCGAAGCTGCGTTACAGCCGGTGTTACTGCGAATTCGTACATAGTTGGGCCGGGCGCCGTCGCGAATATACTTAGTGTAGCAATCAGAACAAAGATTTGCCCGCGAATTACGAAGAACTCGCGGGCTGTGCTGTGTGAAGCAGTAGGAACCCACCCGCCAACGCAGGTGGTTCTGACTTATCCGGCCGAAGCTGCTTTTAGGTCGATCAGGCTAGAGAGCGGAGTATATTCCAGCCCCTGCGATTCGGCGACCGCGTCGTATGTTAGCTTGCCGGCGTAGGTGTTGACGCCCTCCTGCAGGCCGGCGTCGGCTTTGATCGCCTGTTCAAATCCCTTGTTTGCCAGAGACAGTGCGTAAGGCAGCGTGGCATTCGTCAGAGCAAACGTCGACGTACGCGGCACGGCTCCCGGCATGTTTGCAACGCAGTAATGAAGCACCCCCTCTTCGTAATAGGTCGGGTTTGAGTGCGTGGTAGCACGTGTCGTTTCAAAACATCCGCCCTGGTCGACAGCAACGTCCACGAGGACGGCACCGTGCGGGATCAGGTGCAGCATATCGCGCGTGACAAGCTTGGGAGCTGCGGCACCTACAACGAGCACAGCGCCGATAACAAGGTCCGCATGCGAGATCGCTTCTGAGATCGCGAAGTGGCTCGATGCGAGTGTCTGAACCTTCGAAAGAAAGATGTCATCAAGTTCACGTAGTCGGTCAAGATTCCGATCGATGATGGTCACGTGTGCACCAAGGCCGACAGCCATCTTTGCCGCTTCCGTCCCTACGAT
>JACDAK010000057.1 GCA_013695495.1 Blastocatellia bacterium
CTACTAGCCTGGGCCATGAGCGGCTTCCTCTACGCCTTGCCGAACACGGTTGAAGGCGGGGTGATCGAGGGCATCGACGCTTCGCGAGTTTTGGTAGCCCCCGGTGACGCAATGGCACAAGCCAACGCGCTTGCCGGACGTCAGCTGCCGACCACGGCTTTGACCCTGCTGATGAAGGACGGCCGCCCCCAATATCAAGCCGTGGGCGGCTTAGGCGCTGAATCGATCTTCATTGATGCTGAAACCGGCAACGCTTCGCATTCACAGCCGCCAAGTTTCAAGACAAGGTTCTTTCGCGAAGCTCATTTTTATTTCTTTGCGGGCAGGTGGCAGGTAACGCTCCTTTTGGTATTTTCGGGCCTCGCGGCATTGTCCGCGCTGACAGGGATCTATCTGAACATAGTTTATTGGGGCGGCCGGTTTAACCGAAGCCGACCTGCGATAAACGCAGAGGCGGAAAGATAACCACAGCAACTCAGCCTTGTTTTCCCGCGTCTGAGACTATACGCTTTTCACTGGGTATATTATGAAGTTGTTTTTCGCCATCATTCTTATCACGACTCTCGCGGCTATCGGTCTTGCACAAACCGAGCAAGCCGCGATCACACCTAAGGACCTGGATTACAAAGACTGGACACATCCCAACCTGATCGGTGAGGGAGAGACCAACCTGCGAAAGTTCACCGAAGGCAAAAAACTTGTGATGGTGGTCTACTGGGCTCCGTGGTGCCCAAACTGGCGACACGATGTAGCGTTCGTTCAGGAGCTCCACGAAAAGTACGGGAAGGAAGGCCTGGCGATCATAGGTGTCGGGGAATATGACACCGTCGAAAAGATGAGGGCGCATGCAACTCAGTACGCCCTATCATTCCCGTTGGTCTATGCGTCGGTAACTCATCTTGACCGCGAAAAGACTGTACACTATGCCCAGCGGAAAGAAGCTGGTGACATCCGTCGTTGGGGTACGCCCTGGTACATCTTCCTTGAGAACGGAAAGGTGGCACCCGCGGGAGAGACTCTCGCCACAAAGCTCGACCTTGTCAACGGTGAACTTATTAAAAACGAGGCTGAAGCTTATATTCGCGGCAAGCTCGGCCTGGACGCCAAGAGTTCCGCCCCTTAACGCAACGCAACCAGCGTGTCCGATAATTTCTCAACCAATAAAAGCAGCGGCTTACCCGAATCAGTAAATCGCCCCGACGCGGCAAGGGATTCGGCTTGAGCCGTTAGCTGCGTGGCACCATCGAGCTGGACCAATTGGGGCCTGAGCGCCGGCTTTGTTCGGAACTCGACCTCGAGTGCGGCGATTCCCGCACGCAAATTCCTGATCGCCTGGATGACCTCGCGTTTGTTCTCCTCGTTCTTCGCGGTCGCTGCCGGGACTACCCTGGTTGTCTTGGCTTGCTGGTCAAGGTCCTCGATGCCGCGAGCAACTCCGCCCAATACATACAAGAATTTCGTAACGTTCTTGATCTGAGTCGACACCTTCTCGGCCCCGGCGCGTGCTTCTGCTGCGTTAATGGCCACAGTGGTGGCGGGGGGCGGGGTGGTAACGACCCGCGGCGTGGTCCGCCGCGGAGCGGGACGTCGTTGTGCATCGACCTCCATGGCCAGAAATAAGAACGCCGCCGCCGCGATGACCGATATTTGCAATTTCTTCATAGTTTTCCCTGCCTGTTCAAACTGTTCTGAAAATTTTATCATATTGGTAGATGCAAAAAAGGGTCATTGAGGTTCGACGGCTTGGCCGGGTCGATTATGGTCGCGCTCTTGAGTTACAGCTAGAGCTTCGCAAGAAGGTGATCGACGAGCGCGAACGTGACTATCTGCTCCTTCTCGAACACCCGCACACATTTACATTGGGCCGACGCTCTAGAGACGGCGGAGTTCTCGCGACTGCCGAAATGCTTCGCAGTCTCGGCGTTGATGTTTTTGAGACCGACCGCGGCGGAAAGGTCACCTACCACGGTATCGGCCAGATCGTCGGATATCCGATAATTAGTCTATCGCCCCATCGAGAGGATGTTCATAAATACGTCCGCGACCTCGAAGATGTGCTCATCAGAACGCTCGCGGATTACGCTATCGACGCATTTCGCATCGAAGGATTGACCGGCGTTCACACGACGGAAGGAAAGATCGCAGCGATCGGCGTGCATATCAAACGCTGGGTGACCACCCATGGCTTCGCCCTAAACGTAAATACAGACCTGAGCTATTTTAATTGGATAATCGCGTGCGAGGGTGAGCCGGTCACTTCGATGGAACGTCTATTAGGCCGCGATATTTCGCTGGCCGAGGTCGAGGAAAGACTGGCCTATCATTTTGCGGAGATCTTTCAACTTGAACGCTCAGACGAAAATTCGTCCGGCGTACAACTCACCGCCGACGCTGTTGCGTAAGCGGCTTTTCCAGCCCATTAAGGAGGGTATATATGAGGAATGTTTTTCTGTTGACCATACTGTTTGTGATGATGTTCGCGGTCGCCTGTGGCGAACCCGCGTCGAACACTTCCAATACCAATGCATCTAACGCCAACACGGCTCCTGCCCCGATGACCCTGACGGAAACTGAGACGCCGCAGCGCATCCGCGACATGATGGCGCAGCGCGGCGAGCAGGACCAGGCTGAACCCGAGCTTGAAATTGTCGCACCGGCCGAAGGGTCGGTCGTCGAAAGCTCGACCGTTCGCGTTGTTCTGGAACTGGACGGTGAACTCAAGGGCTACCAGACCGGGATGGATCACAACACAGGGATGGGCAACCATATTCACGTGATCCTCGACAATCAGCCATACGAAGCGTATTACAACTTGAGCCGCGAATTTGAACTGCGCAACGTACAGGACGGCGAACACACCCTCCGAGTCTTTGCGTCGCGGCCATGGCACGAAAGTTATAAAAATGAAGGTTCGTTCCAGATGGTTCGGTTTACTGTCAAAGGCGGCGGCGCGGATCCCAGCCAGCCTACGACAACGAACAGCGGACAACAAATGTCGACGGCAAATGCAGCACCCACGACGAACGCGAATGCCAGTCCGGCTAATGCGAATACCACTGCAAATGCTAATGCTGCAGGGACAGCCGAAGGCAAAGATATGCCTCCGTCACAGGCGGGAACCATCGACGACAAGCTGCCGCTTCTCACATATAGCCGGCCGAAAGGCGAATACAAAGGCGACGAGGCGGATCCTATCATGATCGACTTCTGGCTGATCGGCGGCGAGTTGGTTGGCGACGGCGGGCAATATCGCGTGCGATACACGATCAACAACGACGAGCCAAAGTTCATCGAACGTTGGCAGCCGCTGTGGCTGCAAGGCTGGACGCCCGGAAAACACACGGTCCGGCTGGAACTCGTCGATAAGGACGGCAACGTCGTCGACAACGGCGGGTATAATTCGACGACCCGCGAGATCACTGTACTAAATTAACTAGGAGCCCGGCAGGTGCCGGGCTTCAAACCCATAAATGAACTGGATTTTCCTGATC
>JACDAK010000112.1 GCA_013695495.1 Blastocatellia bacterium
GCTCTAGGCAGTAGTCGACCGACGCATCATAATCAGCATCCGTCGAAGCCTTGTCCGGCTGGATCGGCGACGCGTAACCTATCTCCGTCGCACGTTCACGCTCCTTCTCCATGTACGCCCCGCGAACAAGCTTCACGCCTAATACATAGCCGCCGGCCTTCGCGTCCTTTCTGGCTTGACGGAGAAACTGAAGCCGGTCATGACGATACAACTGAAGCGTGTTGAAAACTATCGCTCGCCGGGTGTTGTACTTTTCCATCATCTCGACTGCCATCCGGTCTATCGCATCTTGTATCCAAGACTCCTCAGCATCGATAAAGATCGGCTGTCCGAGTTTGTGAGCCGTTCCGCAGATCTCATCAACGCGTTCATGGATAGATTCACACTTAGCTTGGCTCTTACCATCCAGCTTCTTTTTCTGGCTCATCCGCTCAAGCGTACCTAGAGGAGCGATACCCGACACCTTAAACACCGAGAAAGGTACACGGGGATCATTCCGCGCCCTTTCGATCGTTCTTATGATCTCGGCCTTCGTCTCATCGAACTCGCGCTCACTTGTCTTGCCCTCGACCGAATAATCGAGTATCGACCCGATGCCCGCGGCTGCCAACCTCTCCACGGTCGGCTCACATTCCTCGATCGTCTCACCCCCGCAGAAATGCTCGAATACGGTTCGTTTTATCATTCCCTCCACCGGCAGACCCAAACTTAGGGCAAGCTTCGCTGACGAGGTCGCCAGTGAGTTCAAAGTGGGAGAATTCATTAGCCGGAACATCCGATACTTTTCTTTCAGTTCTGAGTCTGATCTGTCGGCGAAGGCGGATGCCGTGTCGGTGAAATCGAGATTGAGGCTGCTCATATGGTTCGCTGAGACTGCAAACGAAAAGGTTAGTAGATAGTCATAGGATTGTAAAATTGTCAGTTTTGCCGACTTGCTTTAATATTCTCTATTCGAAATATTTAATTTATGAGCAAAGCATTACCTAAGCGTTCGGAGAACTACTCCGAGTGGTACAACGAAATTGTAAAACGCGCCGGCCTGGCCGAAAACTCGCCCGTTCGCGGTTGTATGATCATTAAGCCCTACGGTTTCGCCATCTGGGAAAAAATGCAGCGGGCACTCGATGACATGTTCAAGGCGACCGGACACGAGAACGCGTATTTCCCGCTCTTCATACCTAAATCGTTTCTCGAGAAAGAAGAGGAACACGCAGAAGGTTTTGCAAAGGAATGCGCCGTCGTTACGCATTACCGCCTAAAGGCCGATCCGAATAATAAAGGCGCATTAATCGTGGATCCGGAGGCCCGGCTCGAAGAAGAGTTGATCATCCGCCCGACATCCGAAACGGTCATCTGGAACGCCTACAGAACCTGGATCCAGTCGTGGCGCGACCTTCCTATACTGATAAACCAGTGGGCAAACGTCGTCCGTTGGGAGATGCGCACCCGGCTTTTCCTTCGTACAGCCGAATTCCTTTGGCAGGAGGGCCACACCGCCCACGCCACCGAACAGGAAGCGATTGAAGAAACTGAACAAATGCTTGGCGTCTATGAGGATTTCGCCGAGAATTGGATGGCCCTTCCCGTGGTCCAGGGAGTAAAGACGGCGAACGAACGCTTCGCCGGCGCTGTCGAGACCTATTGCATTGAGGCACTAATGCAGGACGGCCGTGCTCTTCAAGCCGGGACGTCACACTTCCTGGGCCAGAATTTCGCAAAGGTGTTCGATGTAAAATTCGTTAACCGCGAGAATCAACTCGAATACCCCTGGGCAACCTCTTGGGGGGTCTCCACCCGGTTGATGGGTGCGCTGATAATGGCGCACTCCGACGACAACGGGCTCGTTCTACCTCCGAAACTTGCCCCCATTCAAGTTGTGATCATTCCCATCTTCAAAACCGAAGAGGATCTTGCCCGGATCAGCGAACGTGTCGAGCCAATTGTAGCCGAGCTTAGAAAGGCGGGAATTTCCGTGAAATTCGACTCGGATGACAAGCAGCGTTCCGGTTGGAAGTTCGCCGAATACGAACTTCGGGGCGTGCCAGTCCGATTGGCGATAGGTGCTCGCGACCTCGAAAACGGCACCATCGAAGTTGCACGACGAGATAACCTGACCAAAGAGTCAGTTACGATCGACGGCGTAGTAGAAACGGTAAAAATCGTTCTTGAGCAGATGCAAGAGGCGATCTACCAAAAGGCTCTCAGGTTCCGGGAGGAAAATACGTTTACTGTTGACACTTGGGATGAATTCAAAATGCAGATCGAAAAAGGCGGCTTCGTTCTCGCACATTGGGATGGTACTCCCGAAACTGAAGAGCGGATCAAGGACGAGACAAAAGCAACTATAAGATGCATCCCCCTGAATTCAGCCGAAGAGTCCGGGCAATGCGTTATGACCGGAAATGATTCCGCCGAACGCGTCATATTCGCTCGCGCTTACTAGCTAACGGTATGACGTTTGCACCTCTAGGCCGTGAGGATAATTAGTGAACGAATTTCGTTCACGTGAAAACTAATATCAAGGAGGGTAGAATGGGAAATTTGCTTAGAGGCGCAGTTGCCGGTGCGGCGGCTTGGAAGTTGGGTGGAGGCCTTATCTCCACAATTCTTATCTTTATAGTTGTTTTCTGGCTTCTCGGCCAGTGCTAGGCAGCATATTTTAATGTTTATTTTGGCGGCGTGTTCCATGCGGACACGCCTTTTTTTCGTAACCTCTCCGTAAGTCAGACTTTTCTCAGTCATAATACATCTAAACAACATGCCGGATGGTTCGTTCCGGCGGGTCGAGCTCGAAGCAAATGTTTCCAGATCTTAGCGACGAAAAGCTGGTTGAGATGGCCGTGTCCGGCACACCGGACGCGTTCGGCGAGATCGTGAAGCGGTGGGATCGCAAGATCTTTGCTCTTTGCTTCGGTATGCTCGGACGCGAAGACGAAGCCCGCGACGCCGCCCAGGAAGCATTTATCGCCGCCTATCGGGCGTTGCCGAATTTCCGCGGTGAAGCTAAGGTTTCGTCCTGGCTTCATCGCATCGCGGTTAATCAGTGTCTCACAACACGACGCCGGAATCGCACCCGGTCTGAGGATCATCTGGACGAGGAAACGAACGAGGAAGAGAGGACATTCGTCGCGTCGGACCATTATTCGCCATCGCATACCGCCGAGCGTGGCGAGCGAATGAGCGTTGTGCGGCAGGCGGTAACCTCCTTGCCCGTTGACCTCCGACAAGTCGTGGTGATGAAAGAATTCGAAGAAATGACTTTTCAAGAGATCTCGGAGACGCTAGAGATTCCGCTCAGCACCGTGAAGAGCCGCTTGTACACGGCGCTAAAGCAGCTGAAGTCGAAGTTGGAGGGCGTTTCAGTCGAGGTGGTTTAGTTATGAAGAAATTTGTGAAATGTGAAAGCCCGGGACAGTTCCTCGCGTATCTTTATGGCGAGCTGAATGGTGCTGCCCTTAACGCGTTCGAAGATCACCTTTCGGATTGCACCACGTGTATCGATGAATTTGCCGAAATAGCAGATCTTCGCTATTCAGTCTACGAGTGGCGAAAGGTTGAGTTCGATCCGCTCGAAACGCCTGTTTTTAGTATAGAAGCGATCGAGACGCCGCCCTCATGGTCCGAACAGTTTCAGGCGTGGTTCGGCCAGCATACGCAATGGCTGTCTGCGGCCTCTGCTTTCGGTGCCGTGGTGATCGTACTAACGATCGGAATATTGTTCTATTCAGCGGGCGACACAGCCGATCTGGCAGCGGTTGATGATCCGTCTCTCCCTGCGGTCATCGTCACTCCGGAACGCGCGTCAGGGACTCCCGTCGGCGGGTTGATCGAGGACGAAGCGGAAGAGGCAAAGCCATCGGCATCAGCTTTCGATGAACGAAGGAATCTGCAGCAGCCGAAGACCAGTGCCCGCAAGACTCCTTCACGCCAACCGGCCAGCCCTGCTGTCACAGTGAGTTTTCGATCCGTTCCGAGGCTTAACGAATTCGAAGATATTCAGGACGACGGGCTCCGCCTTGCAGACATGTTCGATGATATCGGTTCCAGTGAATAATCATGAGATCCCCAATTAGCTTCATCATAATCCTTTTTGCTTTCGCGATGCTTGGCCTCACGACCGACGCCTCTTCGCAGCGTCCGCCGTCTGACGATGGCCAGCCGCGACAGCGGCCTAATCTCTTTAGGGCTCTCGGCCTGTCCGAAGAGCAGGTGCAGCAGATCCGTGCAGCAAATGAGGAGATCCGGCCCAAAATGAGCGAGGTGACCCGCAAATTACGCGACGCCAATCGCGAACTCGATCGAACCATTTATGCGGACGAGGTGGACGAAGCCGAATTCGCAAAGAAGCTTGAAATTTACCGGGCGGCCCAGGCGGAAATGTCTGAGCTTCGATTCAACAGCGAGCTGGCAGTTCGACGCATCCTCACCAGTGAACAGTTGATCAAGTTTCGTGAACTGCGACAGAACTTCGCCCGGGAACGGGAACGGGAAGAAGGAAGACGCGACGGCGATCCGCCGCAGCGGGGCCGAGGCTCCCCTAGGGGAGATCGCCCCGACAATTTTTGATTGTGTTCCCGGTCTCGATTCTAAGGTCGTCATCATCAGATGGCGGCCTTTTATTTGTTGTTTATCCCTGTTCGTTGTAACCTTTACCCTTAATCGCCGCATCGGCTTAGAGCTCCGCTTATAAATGTATCCGGTCTATAGATTCCTATTTGAACTCCAGGAAATAAGCCTGCTGATCTGGCGTTCGTTCGTGAACCTACGCCGGCGGCCCCGTTATCCAGGCGAGGTGCTCAGGCAAATGGACCTGATCGGCGTCGGCTCCTTACCCATTGTCCTTCTGACCGGATTTTTCACTGGTGGCGTTCTCGTACTCCAAACATTCCCAACACTCGAGTACTACAGCATTCAAAGCGAAGCTGGCCGTTCTGTCGCCACGAGTCTCATCCGCGAGCTCGGCCCGGTACTTACAGCATTGATGGTGTCTGGTCGCATTGGCTCCGCCATTTCCGCCGAGCTCGGCTCAATGGTCGTTTCACAGCAGATTGACGCAATGCGCGCTTTCGGTACGAACCCGATTCGCAAGCTTGTCGCCCCGCGGATCATCGCATTGATCTTTATGCTGCCTCTTCTGACTATCGCGGCTGACATATTCGGATTGATCGGGGGCGGCGTGGTAGCGTCGCTTATTTACAACCAGGAAACCCACGTTTTCATCGCATCGGTGCGAAATGGCATTTCAACATCTGACCTGGTCGGCGGCATGATCAAGCCGTTCTTTTTCGGCCTCATAATCGGAGCAGTGTCTTGCCACAAAGGTTTGAGCACCACCGGGGGTACGGTCGGAGTCGGCCGATCCACCACGAACGCGGTGGTCATCGCATCAATTTGGGTGATCATTTTCGACTTTTTTCTGTCGAAGGCGTTACATTTTGTCCTCGACATGGGTCCCATTTAGTCCGGAAACGTTCTCGAATTACTTATGCTTTCTGAGTCTGATGAACAAGGAACGGTCTTCGACGAAGAAGAGCCCGGCAAGTATCTCGAAGACGCGGTCGACGAGCCTAGCCGAGTTCGTCCCGCGATTGAATTCCGGGACGTTCACCTCTCCTTCGACGACGTCACCATCTTGAATGGCATCAGTTTTTCCGTCCGGAAGGGCGAAACAAAGATCATTCTAGGCCGAAGCGGCGGCGGCAAGTCGACCATCATTAGGCTCGTACTCGGCTTACTCAAACCCGATTCCGGCACGATTCTCATCGACGGCGAAGACATCACTTACTACAACGAAGAACAAATGATGGGCGTACGCCAAAAGATAGGCATGGTGTTTCAGGAAGGTGCTTTATTTGACTCATTATCCGTTTTCGAGAACGTCGCGTATCGGCTCATCGAACGAGGTGTCGCCTATGAAGAGGTCGAACCGGAAGTAAGGCGTATGCTTAGATTCGTCGACCTTGAGGACGCGATCGACAAGATGCCGGATGAGCTCTCAGGCGGTATGCGGCGGCGCGTCGGTATCGCCCGTGCTCTTATCGGCGATCCTCAGATCGTTTTATTTGACGAACCGACCGCCGGGCTCGATCCGCCCACCGCGCGGACGATTTGTGAGCTTGCCATTAAACTACGGGATCTTCAGGACGTTTCCTCGATTTTCGTCACGCACGAGATGAACAACCTTCGATATCTGTCGTCGGAATATGCTACCGTAGACGACGAGGGGAAGGTAATATTCGAAAAAGAAGGCGAGAAACTTTGCCTGATAAATACTGAGGTAATGATGATCAGGGACGGTCAGATCAACTTCAGCGGCACCGACGAAAAGCTTGAACATACAGATGATCCCTATATCCGAACTTTTATTTACGGTAAGTAAGAAACGACAATGGTCCAGTCAAAAGATAAATTAAATCTTAGTCAGGTTCGCGTCGGCATTTTTGTCCTTTTCGGGCTGGCGATCCTTGCGTTTCTCATCCTGAATTCAACGGGTGATTTCAACCCTTTCGAAAAAAAGATGTCCCTGCGGGCGCAGTTCAGCGCAGCTGACGGGCTTCGGGAGGGGTCGGAAGTCCAGTTGGCAGGTGTACGGATCGGAAGGGTGCAGCAAGTACTGCTGCTTCCGCCGGATTCCCCTGAAGACGCGAAGATCGAGGCTGTGCTTTCCGTCGACAGCACGCTCAACGGCGATCCGATTTCAGAACGTATTCGGACCGACTCTACCGCTCAACTCGTCGCGGTCTCTGTCCTTGCAAACGACAAGATCATAAACATTACGCCCGGCACGCCTAGTGGGACCCCGGTAGCCGAAAATCACGTGCTTCCGTCGCGTGACGCGATCTCCATCAACGCACTAACCCGGACGGGTAATGAGTTGCTGCAGCAGATCAATAAGTTAGCCGTGCCCGCAAATGAGATCCTAAACAAAGCAAATCAGGGCGAAGGTACGCTCGGCCGCATTGTGAATGACGACGCGCTTTACGAGAATCTCGACGCCACGGTTGCCGAGACTCGCCTTACTATGGTGAAGCTACAGTCGACTATCGAACGCATTAACCGCGGCGAAGGCACCGCTGGGCAGCTGATCAACAACCCAGAACTTTATAACAGCTTGAATCGAACGGTCTCACAGCTGGAGTCGATCTCTAACGATCTGCGTGCGGGTCGCGGCACTGCTGGTAAATTCATCACTGATGACGCACTCTATAACGAAACCCGAGCTGCAATGACCGACCTGCGTACGTCGGCAGCTAAGATCAACCTAATTGCAGACGACATCAAGCTGATCACGACCGATTTGAACGCAGGAACGGGTTCACTAGGCAGGCTTTTGCGGGATGAGCAGTTGTATGACGAGGCGCGGGATACACTGGCGAGGTTTAACGCTACAGCCGTGCGTGTCGAAAACCTTATAGGTGACGCCCAGGCGGGACGCGGAACGATCGGCCGGCTGCTCACTGACGAGACGCTTTACAACAATATCAACCAAACGGCTTCAAACGTGAACCAGCTATCTAGCGAAGGCACTAAGCTGATCTACGACTTCCGTCAAAATCCACGGCGATACCTGCGGATACGGCTCTCGATATTCTAGTTCGATTTAAACGTAAAAAAAACAGCCGCGAAAGGCTGCTTTTTTCCGAAATGGTGCTGAGGGCGGGACTCGAACCCGCACGGATTGCTCCACACGCCCCTCAAACGTGCGCGGCTACCAATTACGCCACCTCAGCTAAATTCAAAAGATCTTAATTGCCTGCCGGAGCATCGGCGTTTGTGGCGGGAGGTTCCGCAGGAGAAGCATTTGCATCACCCACAGGCTGCTCAGATGTATTCGCGTCCGGTTGCAATGCCTCAGTGTTCGCGTCACCATCGATAACCGCCGGTGCCATTGGCGAAGTGCTCTCCGGCGGAAGGTCTCCAACCTGATCGAGCACCGAAACACCTCCCTGTAAAGCTGGAAGCGAGATCAGAAATGCCGAAATCATAAAGACCGAAGCCGCTGCGATCGTGATCTTTGATAGGATCGACGCGGTTCCACGCGGGCCAAAGGCAGAACTCGAGATATTGCTGGTAAATAGAGCTCCGGCATCAGTCTTTCCGGGCTGCAGCAGTACCGTAGCGACCAGAATAATACACGATGTAAAGAATAATGCGTATAGAACGTAAAGCAATTTACTGACCTACCTTTTCCGCCGCTCGCGGCGAAATCCGAACTAGATATAATTAACGATCTTCGCGAAAGCATCGGCTTCCAAGCTCGCTCCGCCGACCAAAGCACCGTCCACGTCTTCCTGAGCCATCAAAGTCGCAATATTATCCGGCTTGACCGAGCCCCCGTAAAGGACCCTGACGGCATCGGCGACATTTGCTCCGTGAGTTTCTGCCAGACACCGGCGGATGTGAGCGTGCATTTCTTGAGCCTGTTCCGGCGTGGCGGTTTTACCCGTACCAATCGCCCAAACAGGCTCGTAA
>JACDAK010000122.1 GCA_013695495.1 Blastocatellia bacterium
GGATGTAGCTGCCGACGTTTAAATTGGTGCCGGGGGTTAGGGGGACGCGTTGGCCGATGGGGAGTTCGTATTGGCCGATGAGGGCGGGGTTGCGGCCTTCGTTGATTATCCAGAAGCCGCCGGCTCCGTCGGTGATGATGAGTAGGTGTCGGCGGCTGATCTCGGCGTCGCCGGCGAGAGGGATGTCAACTGGCTTCGATTTAGAACCGCGGCCGACGGTGGTCTCTTTATTAAAGATCGGCACAACGTTCTGCCGCACCCCGCCCTGCCAGATCTCAAGCCGGTAAAGCTCCTGCACGCGTTTGCGTACGGTGGTCATCACCTCGTCGTCCTCTGACGGGATCGCGACCGCACGCGGGACGCTCCCGGTTGTCGGCGGCGCTTGGGACGCGGGCTTAAATTGCGTGAAGTTCGGTGTCTGCTGATGCGTTGGTGGTGAATATGGCCTTTCAGAACCCGAAAGCGGCGACGAAGGCAATGGCGTGTGGCCGCGAGCAGGCGGTATTTGACGGGCAGGCGGCGGTCGCTGAGGCGAAGCCGCTGCCTTTGGGCGTGCGAGCACCCCGGTCTTGTTGCTCGAACTATCTTCCCAACTGTGCTGAACGCGGACCTCGCCGCGTTCAAGCGTGCCGTCAACCCTTAGCTCAAGAATGAACGATTTTGTCTCAAGCTTGCGTTTCCCCGCGATCTCTTTCGCACGCTCCGCCAGGATGTGATAAAGCCCCTGCTCCAGCCCGCGACGCTTCACGCCCTGCCACTCCTTGTCGTCGTCCGTGCTGAGAAAGATCGTGTATTCGGTGGGGATGATAGTCGTGCCTTGCGGCAGCGGCACGATCTCTTTCTGCATAACGCCCTCTACCGCGCGTGCGATCTTTACGATGAATTCCTCGGCCTCGCTACGCGGCTTTACCTGTGCGTCGCGTGCGGCCTCTTCCAAAACGAGTTCGGCGGTCTCACCGTCTATCCAGCGTCTAACTTTGTCGAGTATGCTCAAATTCCCTCTTTGTCGCTCGTTCTAATTGCCTTCCATGTCGATGTATCGGCCGCTAAGCCATCCCCGCTTCGTCGGCAGCGGCGGGTTTCGCTCGCGTCCCTGTTCCATGACATCAACTTCATACCAATTATTCTCGGTTCTTACAACCCGCACGCGAGAATTGCGTGTGACCACGCCGATCGGCTCGTTGTTCGCTGAGGGGCCGGGACGCAGATTAACGTCTGTGTTTGCCCTGCCGTAGCGTGCGGAGGCGAACGGATTAGTAACCTGCGGCAAAATGCCGATCCCGCGTAGATATACGGACGTACCATATAGCACCCCGGCAAACAGCACTAGCAGCAGTGCGAATGTGACAAAGCTTCGAAGCACCCTTCGCTTTTTACGAGCCGGCGGCTTCTGCTCCGGTTCGATAAAGGCTGGCTGCGGGGGCGAATGTTCTATCGGCGAAGGCTGCGGCGTTGGCCAATGGTCTTCAACGCGCGGCATCGGCCTGTATACAGGCGTAGCCGGGTCGCGCCGTGGCAATGCGTGAGCCCGGAGCGGCGCGGTAACTGCGCCCGAGGCTCGCGCCGGCATCTTTAGCTCGCGCGATGTGTTGAAACGCGGCTGCTGCGGAGCCAAAGGAGTATAGCCCTTCGAAACACTGGGCTGCGGCAGTTCGTCCAGCCGTCGGCGGACGTGCGTAGTAGTTTCCGACTCGGCGACCATCCGACGCACCTCTTCGAGATCTGTCCAAAACTCGTCGATCGTCTGGTGACGTTCGGCAGGTTCGCTGAGCGTTGCCTTATTTAGCACACGCTTCAGTTCGTCCGCCCATTCCTCATTGCGGACAGAGATCGGAAGCTCTGTGATCGAATTGTTCGCGAAAAAGCGAGGAGCCTCGCTCGTCATCAGCGTGTACGCAGTCTTTGCCAGCGAATAAATGTCCGCAGCGAATGTAAGGCGGCCGCCGTTCTCATGTGCCGCTCCCGCAAAAAGCGGGCTGTGCTCAGGCGGTGCATAGATGTTGGTCCCGACGCGTGTGATCGGCGCGTCCGTTTGATGAACGCGTGCCACCCCAAAATCTGCGATCTTCACCACGTTGCGATCTTCGTTCAGAAGCAGGTTCTGCGGTTTAATGTCGCGGTGGATGATGTCGTGTCGGTGCGCATGGCGAAGCCCCGCGCAGACCTGCTCGATATACCCAATGGCAGTTTTGGGCGTTATCGTGCGTTCGCGCCACGCTTTGTGCAGGTCGCCGCCCTCAAGAAATTCGAGCACGAGGTAATGAAACATCATGCCTTCCAGGTCGCGAGCGGTGCCGTGGCCCAAACGGCTAATGATGTTCGGGTGCCGAACGCGATCGAGCGCTGTGGCTTCATTTTGAAAATTCTCGACAAGAGTTCGTTCAAGCTCGGGGTCGAGGTCATCCTGAAGAAATACATTAAGCGCCTTTATCACGACCTGGTGATGCGGCGAGTGGGGTGAGGCAAGCGTGTCGCGTGCGACGAATATCTCAGCATAACTGCCGCGGCCGAGCTGCCGCTCAACGTCGTAACGTTTGTCCAGTCTGCAGTTATCTAAAGAAAGCTCACGCATCGCATTGGGAACAGACACCGAAGAGAGACAATTCGTAAATACTTACGACATTATAGCGGTAAAGTTCGGAAAACACATTACTGACTGCAGAGGCGAATTTGTTTTGATTTGCATCCCGCTTTCGATAGAATGGCAACAAATCGGCTCCACCGCCGTTAATCTATTTGATGTCCGACAAAGCTTCGCCAAAACAGAGATCGATGTCCGCCGATTGGTTCGTACAGGGCGCCCTGACACGCATCGGCGACATCTTTGACCGTTTGACGGGACGCGGGTGGAAACCCGCAAGCAGCCTTGCCACAAGCCAGCTCATCGAAAAGATGAAGTCAATGCTCGACACCGAAGCACGCACCAACGGCGGCGAACGCCGCTACGTTCCGCACAACATTGGCCTGCGTATGCAGTGGGATAAGTTTTCGACAGATTCTGAGAAATCGATCGAAAAGCTTCGGAATGAGTTTCTGACCGCTGCGGTCGATCACATAAACGACCGACATTACTATACATACGCTCCGCTGAGCGTCGAGATAAAGCCCGATTACTTCACGTCGGGCGTTAAGCTGCTGGTGAGCTTTGAAAAGTTCTCTGAGGACGAAGCCGAGGCGGCGATAAACGTTTCAGACGCGGCTGCAACGGACGATGCGGCAGCCGAGACAGCTGCAGATTCTGAAAAGCCGGTCGCAGTCACAGCCGGGTTCGAACTGAACGCAACACCCCAGACGCGGCGGCTCAGCTTCGCACCCGGTGAACGCGTCAGCGTGGGTCGAACTAAAGAGAACGGCCTTGCGATTGATGACATCTCAATATCGAAATATCACGCGACGGTGATGCTGAACGCTGAACGGCGGCTGGTCGTGGCAGACACCGGTTCCACTAACGGAACATTCGTTAACGGCAAACGTATCTCGTATGGTAAGGCGATCGAATTGGGCGAGGGCGACAAGCTGAAGTTCGGAGCGATCAACGTAAGCTTTGAGATCGCTCCTGTTGAGCCCGCCGACGAACTTGAGCCCGAACCCGCGAGCGTCTCTGACGAATAACTCTCCATTTTGGCCGCATTTTATGCTTTTCGCTCTGCTGCAAATCGACTGGGATAAGCTTCGCCCCGAATACCTATTCGGCGGGCAAGTTTTAGAACGAACCCCGGCCGGGCTGAGCATTCTCTATATAATTGCCGTCGGCGTGCTGATCGGCTTCCTCGTTCTCACATTCCTCGACAACTTTAAGCGGCCAAAGTTCCTTTTCGAACACGACCTTCCACGCGAGGTAAAACGCCGCCTGACGCAAACCGTTGCCAACCGCAGCATCCGCATCTGGCAGGGCGTCTTTGTTGTCCTGGCGATGACGGTGTTCGGCTTTCAGGCTTACTGGGTCTATTTCGCCGGTGACGCTAACGAACAGTTTCAGGCGTTGGCGTACAAAGATCTTCGTAACCGACGCGTTGCGGCCGCAAATCTGCGTGGCTGGATGCTGGACCGGACCGGTGAACTGGGCAGTTCGTTGGCTTATTACAAGGTGGACGGTGACGGCAGCGTCATCAGGTCATACGCGCTCGAAAAAGAGATGGCGCACTTGCTTGGTAATGAGCGCGGCACGCCCGGCCTTGAACGCACGCTTTACAATCGCGGATTTGAATCAATGCCCGAGGCGTGGGAAGTGCTCACCCGCATTCGCCGGCCCGAAGAAGAGAACCGCGACGTTCGCGTTACGATTCACCGCGATCTGCAGGCGTTCATCGCAAAGCAGCTCGAGGGGCGGAAGGGATCGATCGTGGTGCTTGATCCCCAGACGGGCGATATCCTCGCGATGTATTCGAACCCGTCGTTCAACCTCGCGGAGGCTCAAAACCTGGAAACGTATCTGGAGCTTGAGGGCAACAAGAAGGACAAGCCGTTGCTGAACCGCTCGACACGTGAGTTTTACGTTCCCGGTTCTACCTTTAAGCTTTTCACGGTGATCTCGGCATTTCGCGCGAACCGGCAGAACGCCGTATTCCCGAGCTATGCTGACGGCTTCCGCCCAACGCGAACTTCGCTGCCGATCGTAGATTCGACGCAGACACGTACGCCGGCCGGTGACGTGAGCGGTGCCTGCAGCGGCGGATGCCAGCCGAAGGACATAACGACCGCATTCAAGGTTTCGAGCAATCAGTATTTTGCACAGCTCGCCATCGGCCTCGGCCGCGAGCGCCTGCGTGAGACCGCCTTGCAGATGGGCATCGCACCGGTCGAGACTCCTGCAGAAGCCTTGGTT
>JACDAK010000151.1 GCA_013695495.1 Blastocatellia bacterium
CGATGGGACAACTCTTTGATGACCGGAAATTAGGTCAGTAGGGAAAGGCAGTTGCGGAGGTTATCCTTACTGCCGCCGCAACCCTCTCAGCCATAGCCGACTGAAATGGTAGAGCGTAGTCAAAAGGAAGTTTGGAGGATGACGCCCTGGCTGGCGGTCGTCCTGCTACTTGGGAATTTCATCCTGATGGCTTTCGACGCTCGTGACATAGGCGGCCAGCGAATCATCAGAGTTTGGACGCAAACAGCGGCCGACTTCGTTCAATCTCCGGTAACTTCCCTCAGTTCCTCTGTAACGAACTACTTCACATCAATCTCGAATCTTCGTTCCGCTCAGGACGAGAACGACCTTCTCCGACAGCGGATCCAGGAACTCGAAGTCGAGTTGAAAGGAAAAGAAGAACTCGACTCTGAGAACGAACGCCTTTTAGGACTTCTCGACCTCACGAAAGAAAGCCAATACAAGGTTTTAACCGCTCGCGTCATCGGCCGCGACCCGTCTATTTGGTTTGATTCGGCGATCATCAATCGCGGCTCAATGGACGGCGTAAAGCTGAATATGCCTGTCGTCACGGACGGCGGCCTTGTAGGCCGCGTTACGGCCGTTGGACCGTTAACCTCGCAGATCGATCTGCTCACGCACGATAAATCGGGTCTTGGGGCAGTGGTCGGCGAGATCAGTGAATCGAACGCGCTAGGTGTGGTGAGCGGCACAAGCACACGCGACGTGGTCGAAATGCGATACGTATCCGGCAGTATCGAGGTCACGCCTGGACAGATAGTCTATACGACAGGCCAAGATGGTATCTATCCTGCCGGGTTAAAGGTCGGCGAGATAGTGGATGTGCGAACTGGTTCCGCGACCGAACCTCACCGCATTTTACTGCGGCCGACGGCCAAGCTTTTCTCAATGCAGGAGGTCGGCGTACTCCTGTATGAACCGCCGGCAGTTACCGAATTCGAAAAGTCCCTGCCGAATGCCACAAAACGCAGCCGCTAGTGTCGGCCGTGTGTTTGCTCAATGGATCAAGTAAAGATCACAATTGCATTGATCATCGCCGTGCTGCTGCAGTGGACCCTGCGGAACATCGCGGAACCTCTTGCTTTCATTGACTTTCCGCTGATCATTGTTGTTTATGCTGCGCTCCAGCGCGACGCCCTTAAGGCGATATTTTTCGGGACCTTTGCCGGGTTGGCGGTTGACGCTCTCAGCGGGGGCCTGCTGGGTGCGAGCGGGTTTTCGAAAACCCTTGTGGCATATATGGTTTTGGAGCTTTCGAGACGTGTCTATATGGACAACCTTCTGCTCCGAATTCCCGTCATAGCCGGAGCATGTTTACTCGATGATCTGGTCTATTACGGCGTACACAAAATGATGGGTCAAGAACCCATCGGCCAGATGTTCGTGACGATGTCGTATAATCTCATCGGCACAACCATCGCGGGCACGGCAATCTTCATTTTGATCGATCACTTTCTAGCGGATCGCAGCCGGAGTCGCAAGCGTGAGATCTTTCCGACACGCCGCCAGACGCGGCGCAAGAATCCGATCAGGCTTAGCAAGTAACCCGGTAATCACATTCCATGAAGTTTCACGAACAGGAACAGAACCTAAGCGGAAGAATAATGACGATTCAGGTAATCGTGTTTATTCTGTTGGCATTGCTGGGCGTGCGCCTTTATGTTCTCCAAGTCGTGAAGGGTGATTATTACGCCGAGCGGGCCGAGAATCAACGCATCCGCTATATCCCGATTCCTGCACCCCGTGGGGCGATATTCGATCGAAACGGTAACATCCTGGTAGATTCGCGGCCTACTTTCAATGTGGTCATTTCGAACGAGCCCTTGAAGAAGTTAGACGTGGAAACGCGGATCGACGACTATGCTCGTGGCCTAAGTCTTGAACCGCAGTTTGTGGTCGAACGGCTCAATGCCATAAAGAAGCAGAACGATTTTGAGACGCTTGTTCTCAAAGACAATGCGTCGATGCAGGACATCGCGTGGGTCGAATCTCACGCGTTGGAATACCCTGAGCTGCGAATCGAACTTCAGCCGCAACGGTTCTATCCACACGGACATTACATCGCGCACGTCCTCGGCTATGTCGGAGAGATCAGCCCGGCGCAACTAGAATCGGAAAGGTGGACCGGGCTCCGCGCGGGCGACATTATCGGCAAGGGCGGACTCGAAGAATATTACGATGAATTTCTTCGTGGAAGGCCTGGGTTTCGAAAGGTGATCGTGGATAGCCGCGGGCGCATTCAAAGCGAGATCGAGGTGGTTCCGCCGCAACCGGGCCAGGACATGATATCCACGATCGATCTGGATCTGCAGATGACTGCCGAACGCCAACTTGAAGCCTCGGTTTCGAAGCGCGGAACCATCATTGCTATGGACCCGCGCAATGGCGAACTGCTGGCGCTCGCCTCAGCACCCTCATTTGACCCGAACGTTTTTGTACAGAGCAGCAAGACCAAAGAGGGGCGAAAGCAGATCGCCGATTATTGGCAAGACCCCGAGCGTCCACTTTTCAATCGCGCAATTCAGGGCCGATACCCGCCCGGGTCGACTTGGAAGATACCGATGTCCGTAGGCGGTTTTCAGACTGGAGCGATGACGGTCAGCAACAATTCCTTCGCATGCGGTGGGGGCATACAGATCGGCAACAAGTTTACCAAATGTATGGGCAACCATGGGACGCCTGATGTCGTTCCGGCGATCTCGCGTTCGTGCAACGGCTATTATTACCGGCTCGCGTTGAAGATGAAGATCGAAGGCGTGATCCAGATGGTGGAGAATTTCGAGTACGACAAGCGCACGGGCGTCGACCTTCCGAACGAAAAAATCGGTCAGACGCCGAAGAGCTGGAAGCCGATAATCGAAAAACGTGAGGGTCGCTGGTCCGATATTCGTACTATCTACTCAGCGATCGGTCAGGACACCGTCGTCGTTACGCCGCTTTC
>JACDAK010000158.1 GCA_013695495.1 Blastocatellia bacterium
GTGTGTCATGGGCCTTTGCGGGACGACCTTTTCGATCTCAAGAGCGATAGCATTCGCCTCAAATGCTCCGACCCAGATTGGCAGTACGACCTCGTTTTCGATGCCTTTAAGCACCACGATGGGCGAATTTGTATTCGGATCCATTATGAGGGCTCCGATCTTTACTTCGATGAGTGAATTGTCTTTCACGGATTTACTACGCGGCCACGCCGAAAAGTGAGTTCGACTTGATCTCTGTGATCTTGACGTTAACGATCCTTCCAAGCATATCACTACTGCCCGCAAAATTCACAACCTTGTGACACGTTGAATGTCCCGATAAATGCTCTTCGGTTTTTACAGATCGTTTCTCCGCTAGAACTTCAAGTGATCTATTATGATATCGCTGTAAGTTGTTGGCCTGTAAGGAACGCTGCAAATCCTCGAGTTCTCGGAAACGTCGTGTTTTCTCCTCGAGCGAGACGTCATCGACCATCTCGAACGCGGGTGTCCCGGGCCGCGGTGAATACCTAAAAATATAAGCGGAATCGTACCCGCAATATTCCACAAGGTGCTTCGTATCCTCGAAATCGGCTTCCGTCTCTCCGGGAAAGCCCACGATTATGTCGGTCGTGATCGAAATGTCGCGTTTTGAGGCTTTCAGCTTATCGATCTTACTCATGTAGCTCTCGATCGTATGAAGCCGCCGCATAGCCTTAAGAACCCGATTGCTTCCCGATTGCACCGGCAGATGAACCCAGTTGCACAGGTTCTCGTGCTCGTTGATTGCGTCTACTATATCCGGGTGAAAATCACGCGGGAAAGACGTGTTGAACTTGATACGCTCTACGTCCGTTGCAGCGACGGCTCGTAAAAGCTTCGAAAATGGCGTGGCACCTGCAAATCCTTCGAGCCCCGATCTCGTCTCCGGCCTATAACTATTAACGTTTTGCCCGATCAGATGAACTTCCTTTACGCCTTGGCGACGCAGCTCAAGCACGGTACGGACTATCTCTGTTGCCGGAAGGCTCCGTTCCCTGCCTCGCGAAAAGGGAACTATGCAATATGTGCAAAATTTATTACAGCCTTCGATGATCGGAACAAAGGCTACATAGGGCGAGTGCCGGTGAGCATCCGCTACATTCCAGTCGTAGTCGAATTCCCTCTCGCCCAGGTCCGCGTGGCCGGGTCCGTCTTCGAGCACTCTGGCGATGGCATCAGAAACCCGACCGACGGCACGAGTGCCGATAACCAGATCAACACCGCTGATCTTTTTGAAAAGCGTTTCGCCTTCGAGTTGAGCGACACAACCCATCACCCCAATCATCGGCTTTTTAACTGCAGTATGCCGAATTTGCCCAACTCGCGTATACAATTTATGTTCAGCTTTTTCACGGACTGAACACGTATTCAGAAGGATGATATCGGCTGAATCCTGGTCGGCAGTGATCTCAAAACCCTTCGCAGCCAGATCGGTCGCAACCCGTTCAGAGTCGGAGACATTCATCTGACATCCGAAGGTTTCCAGAAACACCTTTTTCATATATATTTCTTGAATGACCACCCCGCCGTTCGATCCCAAGGACTTCGTCCATCTCCACTTGCATTCGGATTATAGCCTTTTGCAAAGCACAATCCAACTTAACCCGCTGGCTGAAAAGCTTGTTGAATTCGGGATGAAAGCGTGCGCGATAACTGATTACGGCAACATGTACGGGGCGATCGGATTCTATCGAACGATGAAGTCCAACGGTATCAAACCGATACTGGGATACGAAGCATTTGTTGCAGCAGGCAGCCGTCTCGACCACACGTCAGCAGTCGCCGCCGGTGAAAAGGCATTTTATAGCCTGGTTCTGCTCGCAAAGGATCACGACGGCTATCAAAATCTGGTCTATATCTCGTCTAAAGCCTTTACTGAAGGATTTCATCACAAACCTAGGGTAGACAACGAGTTGCTGGCGGCAAAACCAGGCGGACTGATCGCCCTTTCAGGCGGAAATAATGGCGAGATAAACCATTTTCTGAATAATGGGGATCGAGAGCGGGCATTATCTGCGGCGAAAAGATATGCCGAGATCTTCGGCATCGACAACTTTTTCGTTGAAGTGCAGGATCTGGATGAACGTTCGGCCGAAACTAACAAAAATCTTCGTGAGATCGCACAGGAGGCGGGAGTAGGACTCGTAGCGACAAACGACCCGCATTATCTCGTTAACGATGACGCTCTTGCGCATGAGGTTCTTACCTGCATTGGCGAGGGCCGTACTCTTAGCGAAGCGTCTCGATCAAACGTAAAGCTGAACCGACATGTGCGGAGCGGCGGCGAAATGCTGGCCGTGTTCGGTGCGGAATATCCGGACGCATTGGCAAATACAGCCAAGATCGCCGATATGTGCAACTTAGCGTTGGCAGTCGGTGACGCGGAACTGACGCTCCCCAGCTTTCCGATAGACCCAAATTCCGGATGCACGACACTAGACGGCTACTTCGAGAAGGTCGTTCGTGACGGGCTTGAAGAACGAAAACGTTCCGTTCTTCAGCCCATGTTCGAGGCGGGAGTGCTGAAATATCCCATGAACGCATACAACGATCGTCTCCAGCTTGAAATTGACGTGATCGAAGGCATGGGCTACTCGGGCTACTTTCTTATCGTCTGGGAATTCATTAAATATGCCATCGACCAAGGGATACCGGTTGGGCCGGGACGCGGTTCAGCTGCAGGCTCGCTGGTCGCCTACAGCCTTGGCATAACCGGGATAGACCCTCTGCAATATGACCTCTTCTTTGAGCGATTCCTCAATCCCGAACGTGTGTCCATGCCGGATATCGACATCGATTTCTGTATTCGGGGCCGCAGCGATGTCATTAATCATGTTGCAGAGCTGTACGGACGCGAGTCGGTCTGCCAGATCATCACTTTCGGCACGATGGCCTCGCGCGCCGCGATCAAAGACGTCGGCCGTGCGATGAATATGCCCTACGGGGACGTTGAAAAGATAGCAAAGCTAATTCCCCCGCCCTATCGTGGCCGTAATATTTCAATCGACCAAGCCCTTAAAGAAGTTCCGGAACTCAGCTCCGCCCGTGCGTCCAGCCCCGTTGTTGATGAGCTGATATCGCTAGCATTGAGGGTTGAGGGTTGTTCACGTCACACCTCGGTTCACGCGGCCGGGGTTGTCATTTCTCCGAAACCTCTCTGCGAGATCGTTCCGGTCGCGATCTCCGCAAAGAACGAGTACACCAGTCAGTATCCGATGGGTGATCTCGAAAAGGTCGGGATGCTCAAGATGGATTTTCTCGGCCTCACAACGCTGACGATCATCCATGACTGCCTAGCTAACCTCAAAGAAAAGGCCGATGTTGAGATCGATTGGTCTATAGTGCCGCTGAATGACGAGAAGACGATGCAGCTCTTTTCCCAAGGCCGCACAGATGCCGTCTTTCAGTTTGAATCTTCAGGTATGCAGGATATCTGCCGGCAGCTTCGGCCCAAAGAACTTGAAGACCTCTCAGCTCTGAATGCCCTCTATCGACCCGGCCCGATCGACGGTGGCATGATCGATGATTTCATTCAGCGTCACCGGGGCGAGAAGGCTGTCGCATATATCGTTCCCGAGATGGAAGATATCCTGAAAAATACCTATGGCGTACTGGTTTATCAGGAACAGATTATGCAGATCGCGCAGAAGCTCGCCGGTTATACTCTCGGTGAGGCCGATCTGATGCGTCGAGCGATGGGAAAAAAGGACAAGGCCCAGATGGTCCCCCATGAGGAAAAGTTTGTTGCGGGTGCTATCGAGCGCGGGATCGGCAAGAAGCAGGCCGTGGAGATATTCGCCTTGATGGCGAAATTTGCGGACTATGGCTTCAACCGCAGTCACAGTATTGCTTACGCTTACCTCGCCTTTCAGACGGCTTATCTCAAAGCGCACTACCCGGAATATTTTTATTCGGCGGTTCTGTCGCACGAAGCAGACGACAGCGCCAAGGTTTATAAGTATTCGAACGAACTTCGCGCTCTAGGGCTTCAACTACTGCCGCCCGACATAAACGAAAGTGATGAAGGGTTCACGCCTTCGACAAACGCTGTGCGGTTCGGCCTGAGCGCGATCAAAGGAATGGGCACAGCGGCCGCGCGGGCGATAATCGAGGCGCGTTCGAAACAGAGGTTCACGTCGCTTTACGATTTCGTGTCCAGAATAGACCAAGGAGCGATCAACCGCCGAAGTCTTGAAAGTCTGATCACAGCAGGCGCCTTTGACACACTTGCACCCGATGGCGTGACGAATAATCAGTGGCGGGCAAAACTGTTTGCCGCGATCGACGCCGCATTATCATACGCCCAAAATGCGTGGACAGACCACGTCCGCGGGCAATCGGGACTGTTCGGAACGACCCAAGAGGCAGAGAGCGGCGGCGAAGATCTGCTGCCGGACGTAAAACCTTGGTCGCAGAGCGACGTCTCACGACTGGAAAAAGCAGCTATCGGCTTTTATCTATCAGCTCACCCGCTGGACGACTACGTTGAGACACTCAATTCCCTTCGCATTCGCAACATGGCGGATATCGAAAACATAAAGCCGGGCGATACCCTCATGGTTGCAGGAATCGTTTCCGCAGCGCAGGTGCGGTACAGCAAGAAGGGTAACCGATTCTGCATTTTTCGACTCGAAGATCAATCGACCGGAATGAAATGTCTTGTGTGGGCCGAGGCATATGGCAAGTACGCGGCTTCTCTGAAAGATGACGAAATGATCATCGTAGAGGGTAAAGTCGAAGCAGTTGAAGGTAACGAAACAACGCTTATTGTAAGCGCACTCCGCACCCTGAAAGATACGGTATCACGAAACGCCCGGTCGTTGACAATTACTCTGCCGACAAAGCCCATCGACGAGGAATATCTTCAGGACATTTACTCCGTTCTCAGTGACACGCAAGGCAGGTGCGACGTGCGGCTACAATTCTCGATCGATGGACTTGATCTGCTGCTCGAGTCAGGACCGATTCGAGTTCAGGGTTCGCACAGTCTGGAAACGCAGTTGGTCGCGCGGGGTTGCCAGATCGAGTGGAACCTCTAAACTAACACTATGGAAGTTGCCGAGAAGACCGCGTTTGAGCGGGTGATAAACGCCCGCGACCCTGAGCGCCCCTACGCGCTCGATCTTTTTTCGTCGATCTTTACAGAATTTATCGAAATACACGGCGATCGCCGCTATGCCGACGATGCCGCGCTTGTATGCGGTTTCGCTCGGCTTGATGGTTCGGAGGTCGGCGTTATCGGCCATCAAAAGGGCCGCGATACCAAACAGCGACAGCAGCGAAACTTTGGAATGCCGAAGCCTGAGGGCTATCGCAAGGCGCTCCGATTGATGAAGCTTGCCGAAAAATTCGGACGGCCCGTGATCACGTTCATCGACACACCCGGCGCGTATCCAGGGATTGACGCCGAAGAACGCGGTCAAGCCGAGGCCATTGCGTTGAATCTTCGTGAGATGGCGGGCTTGAAAGTTCCGGTAATTGTTGTCGTATTGGGCGAAGGCGGGTCGGGCGGCGCATTGGCGATCGGTGTGGGCGACCGAATCCTGATAATGGAGAACGCGGTTTACTCAGTCATCTCGCCTGAGGGATGCGCCGCTATCCTTTGGAAAGATGCCGGAAAGGCAGAAGAGGCCGCAGCCTGCTTGAAATTGACCGCAAACGACCTGTCCGGTCTCGGTCTGGTTGACGAGATCATTCGGGAACCGTCAGCGTGGAGGGTCGCGAAAGAAGAGGACAACGGCGCGAAACGTGATTTCGATGTCGTCGTCGAAAGCGTTCGGAGCAGTCTGCTTAAACACTTGCGCGAATTGCAAAAGCGTACGCACTCCGAGTTGATACGGGATAGGTTCGATAAGTTTCGCAAGATGGGGCAGTGGCTGTAAGATACGGGCTTTAAGCCGAAAAGATCCGCCTCGCGAAAAGGCGGATCTTTTTCTATTCTCATTGGCTGGCTTAAAACGGGATGTCATCATCACCGCTGCTGGCGACGCGCGCCGGCTCCTTGGAACCGGACTCACTGGAACTTGCGGGCCCCGCAAATTCGGCTACGTTCGAATCATCGTCATCAGAAACTTCCGTGCGTCCACCGCCCGAGCCGATGAATTGCATATCCGTTCCCGATACCTCCAAAGTGTAACGGTTATTGCCATCACGATCGGTCCATTCTTCGACCCGCAGACGGCCCTCAAGGTACACCTGGCGTCCCTTTGCCAGATACTTAGCCGCATTTTCGGCTTGTTTTCGCCAAAGGGTCACGCGAAACCAGGTTGTGACATCCTGATATTCGCCCGCCTTGTCACGTTTTTTCTCCGATGTTGCCACGTTCAAGTTGCATACGGCATCGCCTTGAGGAGTGTAACGAAGTTCAGGATCTCGGCCCAGATGGCCTACGATAATTACTTTATTGAATGACATTATTTTGTGGAATTCTCCCGATTAGAGTTAATTAAAAGCGAACTTTCACGGATATTACATTCATCATTAATAAGCGTCAAGTCGCGTGTGCTAACATTTGCTCTTGGTCACCGAACACCGCGTTTACATGCATTTGTCTTCGAAATTATCCAAGTTCATACCAACTTTGCTGTTCTTGGCGACGCTGACGGTCGGTGGGTTCTCTCAAAAAGGCAACGGGGTTGGCGAGCCATTTGTTAAGTGCAGCGTATATCGATTAGACCTTCAGGACAGCGAGGTAATATCGAACGACGGCGAGTTCTTCTACGTGGCCGAGCCTCGAGGCGTGTTGCGCGCGATCAACTCTCGCGACGGCAGAACGCACTGGACCGCCGAGCTAGGGGGATCAATTTCCTCGACTGCAGCTTCAGATTCAGGCCGTGTTTTCGTTGTATCGACTTCGACCGATGATTCAGCTTTCTTGCGGGCCCTAAGCCGTGAAACCGGAATAACCGAGTTCGTCGTGGATCTCAACAGTTCGCAATCTCCGACTCTCGCGATTTCTGGCGAAACCGTCCTGATTTCCGATTCGAACCAGGTGGCCGCATTCTCTAGCAAAGACGGTGCACAACTCTGGTCGAGATCTCACGCGTTACCCGGTAAGGGCCGAGTGATCGTCGGAAGCAGGATGGCTCTGGCTGAGGGAAATAAGCTCCTGCTTCTAAATCTGGAGGACGGCAGAGTGGGTTCTGAGTACTCGTTCGAGTTCCCGATCTCCTCTGTCGCGTTTGCGAACGGACAGACATTCGTCGGTGATTCGCGTGGCACTATCGAAAGAGTCTCAGGCTCGTCGTGGAGGTACAAGACCGGCGGCAAGATCGTAGAATTAGCTGCTACGGAATTTGGCCTGTTCGCGGCGTCTCACGACAATTTTTTGTACATGCTAAACGCGGATAATGGTAAGGTGATCTGGCGGCGACGCATGTCGGGCCGCATCGCCGAAGGAAGGTATCTTACGGAATCGTCGGTTCTTATCCCGGTTGTCGGCGAAAGCCGGCTTTTTGTGGTCGATTTAAAAGACGGCAAACTGCTAAATCAGATCGAACTGGAAGAAGTTGTGCTGTCACGCGCCCCGATCGTTAGACGCGACGGCTCGGTTATCGTTCCCGCCAATAACGGACTCGCAGTCTATAGCTCACGCCCCTGCGAAAATAAGAACGGCGGCGAGCTGAGCTCACCGCCGTAGATTCTGTGTATAAGTGAAGGTAAATGCCTAATGCGAAACAGAATAGCTGTTCAGCATTGCATAAATCTCGTCTTTTACCATTAACTTCTTTTTCTTAAGGGTAGACTCTTCGACTTGCTCGTCGTCGTTCGGGTAGGTTAGGCCGGCCAATTCGTTTAATCGCTGCTCATAGCTCTCATGTTTGTGAACCAGATCTCTAAAATTCGGATCGCTCCTGAGCAATGCGTCTCTCACTGGGTCTTGCGTTGAAAGGTCCATAGCTTTTTCGTCCTCACTTAATCTAAATTACACATCAGCACAGTCCGGAATGAAAAGGCCTTGTGTAATCTGTATTTTATCTGACAAAGGGCGGGAATTCAAGATTATCCTTAGTAAAACTACCCGACGAGGTCTAGCATCATCACAACTCCGTCATCTCGCGCATTAGAGTAAAAGTTCTTTCTTATACCTGCCTGAACAAAACTGTGGCGTTGATAAAAGCTGATAGCCGTCTCATTCCCGCGTCGAACGTCGAGCCAGATCTTCTCGATACGTCTGAGTACTGCATCCCTGATCAACGCATTGAGGAGCTCCGATCCGGTTCCGCGGCGACGGTACTTTGACTCCACGCCGATATTGTATATCTCGGCATCGGTAGCAGTCACATTCGTATTGCTCGGCACATATCGAGCAACAATGAAGCCCAAAAACTCGCCGTCGCTCGACACTGCCTTCCTCAAGAACGCATCGTACCGGGCGTTCTCCTCGTAATAGTCGCGAAACGACCAAGGGCTAAGGTTTGCCTCTTCAGCGATCGCGATCATCCATCGGATGTCGTTTGTGACGACGGGCTCGATCTTCGTCTCAGCCATAAATTAGAATAGCCCACCGACGCGCTTCTTGTTCAGGAGGTAAAGCGGCTCGGCCACAGAGGCCCGGTCAGGCGACCGCGCAGCCAATCCGATGTAATACGCCAAGCTATTTTCCAGCGGTAGAACATTGATCTCACCTTCTTGCTTCCCGTTCGAAATCTCAGACCGAAGCGGCGAATCTTTTTCCACGATGATAATGGGTTTTGCGATCGATTCGATCGACTCAATGAATGCATCGAATGACCCGATTTCCGGATTGTGGATTTGATCCCCAGAGGCGATTTGCCACACAACATCGGAACGTCCGCTATTCAGTGCTGCAACTGTTGTTCGTCCATTCGGCTCACAGCTCCTTAGCATTGCTTCTAAAGCCGATATGCCGAACATCTCGGCCCCGGAGGCGGCGCACAGCCCCATTGCGGTGGCGAGGCCGATACGGATGCCTGTGTAGCTCCCGGGCCCGCGCGAAACGGCAATAACGTCGATCGCCTTCAATCTCAGTGCAGCTCTAGAAAGCAACTCGTCGATCTGGGGGAGCAGTGTTTCGGCGCGTGCAACCTCCACCCCTGGCGGCGACAAAGCCACCGGCGAGGAACCTCGAAACAATGCCAGACTTCCCTGCCCGATGGCAGTCTCGATCGCGAGAGTAACCTGGGCCGGTCGCTGTGATGAAGAATCGATCATTACCTGCGGTGGAGCAGTGAACGCGTAACCCGTGGAATTGAGGGCCCGATCCGTTTTGCTATGCTGCCCAATTGATAATATACGCGAGAGCGATCGTCGAACGAACCTTCCATGTCGATAGTAGCTTGGATAGGATTAGGCGGAATGCGTTTGCGGATCTGTTGGAAGAGTTGTTTAGGCGAACGAAGTGCGGTCTGCAAAGGCCGCAAACGAACGTCGGACGCCCATTCGCTTTGCACACACTTGATGATCCAGGCGGGTATCTGCTTTGCCTCCGATTTGAACGGGAGGTCGGAGATGTCCAGATCTAGATATCTTTGAGCTAGGCCTATCGTCGTTATGATCCACTTCCGGCGCGTTTTGCTGACGGAATCAAGGCACATCTCCCAGTCAAACGACGCCGGGCGGTTCTGCACCGCATAATAGATATCGTAAAGCCGCTCCTTATATTGCCCGCCATCCGTCAACCAGTGCACCGCCATGATCCGAAGATGATCCTCAGCCCTCGGAACCCGAACCGCGACCCCTTCTAAGTCGAGAACTTCACACCTATCGTAGATGGTCTGCCACGGGACGGTGTCGAGGTGACGGAATTCGCAATGGAGGTCGATTCCCCATCGTGAAGGGGTATTACTCCCAAGTAATTCTAGAGCACGTTGGTAGAGTCTCGCGGGAACTGAAATGTCAAGATCGAAAAATGTTCTAGCGTGTGCAGATGGGTATGACCGGGCGGCAACAAAACCTTTGAACATCATTGCCGCAACTTCATGTACATTGAAGAGGTGAAAGGCTCGGCTTATATCGACCTCGTAACTTCTTCGGATGAGCAAGTTCCACCTAGCCGGATCTTCAATCATCATAATAAAAATAGCAGTGAGGCCGGCCTCACTGCTAATGCTTTAGCAAGCCTATGAACTAGCTACGTGACGACGTCTTGCTGCTTGCCCCTGGATCGGCCGCGACACAACTGCCATTCGAACCTGTACAGACCGGTGAGCAACCAGCCTGAAGTGTACAGTCAGCATTGGTATCACAGAAACATGAAGTAGAAGCCATGGCACTCTTCGGCGCAGCCAAGGACGCAACAATCGGCAATGCGATCATGGATGCAAGTCCGATCTTTTTGAGGGCTTCGCGGCGCGACGTGCCTGGAAACGGCGCTTGAACCCTAGCTTCAAGCAAGTTGCTTTCATTAAGTTGATCGATCGCAAGCCATACGAGGTCGTCGGAGACTGCCGCGCCCTTGCTGGCCTTAACGAGGTTCGCAATATCCGAGACGGAATTATTTCCATCGCAGGACTTCCAAACCAATGCGGCAGTTTCATTCAAACAATGTGCCTTGTTTGAATTCAAATCTAATACGAGCACCTCGTTCGGAACTTCCTGGATCACCAGACCGTTCTTACGAGCAAGCGGGAATTGCGAACTGTTCATTTTCTTCCTCCAAATGCTGAAAGTATCAGCTAATGTAAATCAGTGTAAACTATTATCACAAAAAGACAAAATGTTTTTTGCCGCCTCGCGGGCGTCCCCACGCAAACATTTAAGGATTATGGCATTTTCCAGTGCCGACTTCAACACCTTTAGCGAAAATTCAGGTTCAGCGTTCAGTGAGATCGTGTGTTGAACCATTTCAATGATCCCACGTCCGTAGCTCAGCAGCTCGGGCTGCCAAACGGACGACTCGGCATATTCCGTCAGTACCACCAGCCCAACCGGTATCGGATCGACACCGCGCGTCCCCCCAAAGTGCTCAACCGGTACGCCGTTCTTCTCGCTCCACACCTTCCCCGGCGATCGTACCGAGAGGTCGCGGGTAAAAGGGTGAACGTACCCGCTTTCGTCGAAAATTGCATATTCATCGGAAAAATAAACCGCTCCCTGTTTGACGAATTCCACCACCAAGGTCGTCTTTCCCATGCCGCTATTCGCCGGGATCACAATAGCTTTGCCCTTCCATTCAACAACCCCGGCATGAACGAACACCCGATCTCGCGCAAATTCAGCAACAAAGAGTCGCAGCAACCGAACGAACAGCTCAAGCACTATGTCGAGACTGCTGCTGTCGTGCGAATACGTATCATCGTTGAAAAGAATATAGCGTTCGTGCGAATGATCAACGCCTATCGCGAATGACATTACAGGCTCATTGTTTTCAATGATCTTGATATCGCCAAGCAATACTCTACGAGCAAGCTCTTCCAGCGAACGCAACAACCCCGCTTCATTACTCTCAAGTCGAATGGCAAGTCCGAATGATTCAATTGTGATCTGGTGGTCGAAACTCCAGTCCGCGTAACGCGATGTCTCCGTCATCTGAAGTTACCCTACCCTTCTTGTACGTCGTAAACGCTGAACCATTAAACACCTATACTAACTCTCTTTTTCGCTGGCCGAACGCAAACAGCGCCGCCGATAGAATCACTGCACTCAAAAGTACTAAAGGGGTTAGGGTTCCATCAACCCGAACGTTTAAATAAACAAGGACTACAACAACGGACGCAAACCCAATGTACATTTTGCTAACGAACTTATGCTCGTATCCGGCGATTACTAACCTCTGGTATATATGTTCGCGATGCGGTTTCCATACAGGTTGTCGTTTTAACGCCCGTCGCACGAGCGTTACGACCGAATCGAAAACGAAGGGCCACAGCATAAGTATTGCAATCAGCGGCAGATCCCTGGGTACCAGATTTGAACTGGACGAGTGGAGTAGGGGCATTACGCCAAAAGAAAATCCCAGAAATGCACTGCCGACGTCACCCATGAAGATCTTCGCCGGCTGCCAGTTGTGGATTAGAAAGCCCGCGGACGCACTCGCAACTATTCCGGAGAAAAGAAATATAG
>JACDAK010000192.1 GCA_013695495.1 Blastocatellia bacterium
CTGATCCATTGTTGATGGAAGAGCGGCGAGACCTTACAGGACTAAAGATCGTAGAAGAATGGCGCGAATCGAACCTGCAGATTCAGTCGGGACTTGTTCCGTTCGCTCATGAAGTTGACGGATCGACGCATGAGATGATCGGGGCATATTCGACCTCATCGTTCGGCGGCACCACAAACCTTGGCGTGATAACGATGCAGGATGAAGCGAAAGCTCTTGCATCGGTCGGCGAGATGCGCACGCAGACGTGGATGATTAGCCTCGCCTTCGCATTTCTTGCCCTTATATTCGGGGCTATCGCTGCCAGATCGCTGACGAAGCCGATCATTACGCTTTCGGCAGCGGCGGACAGGATCGCGTCGGGTGACCTAACGACGCGCGTGAAGTCACGAAACATCACCGAGATCGGCGTGTTGGGCAACACGTTCGACACGATGAGCGACAAGCTCGAAGAGAAGATCGCGCAACTGGCGCGGGCTGCACAGGAGAACCGCGAGCTATTTGTGGGTACAGTGAAAGCATTAGCTGCCGCGATCGATGGCAAGGATAAGTATACGCGCGGTCATTCGGAACGAGTTGCAAGGATCTCAGTGGCCATCGGTAAACAGATGGGGATGGGCGAGGAGGAGCTTGAGACGCTCCGCATCAGTGCGTTGCTGCATGACGTCGGCAAAATAGCGATTGACGACAGCATCTTGAAAAAGCCGTCGGCATTGACTGCCGAAGAATTTGAGATAATGAAGACCCATCCGGTCAAAGGCTATAAGATAATGTCGCAGATCCCGGCGATGAAAGACTTTTTACCCGGCATGTATATGCACCACGAGATGGTTGACGGTAAGGGATATCCGCAGGGATTGAAGGGCGACCAGATCCCGCTGCAGGCGAAGATCGTCTCAGTCGCGGACACGTTCGACGCAATGACGATCGACCGGCCGTATTCGAAAGGGATGATGCTGCCCGAAGCGTTAGGTCAAATTCGAGAACTGGTTGGTACCCGTTATGATGGGTCAGTTGTGGACGCGCTTGAACGGGGCTGCGAAGTCGGCGAGATCGGACGCGGGGTAGTCCAGACTATGGCCAACTCGAATATTCAGTCTGTGAATGTGGGAATTGCGAAGAATATTACGTTGAATTCGGAAGAAGTAATGAAGATCCGTGATGCTCAGGTGCAGGCACAGGCCAGCGATCTGGAAAGCCGCAAGGGGGCCCCTCAGGGCTAAGACTTAGAGGTGGTTCTACGAGGACAGCGCGGCGTCGTGAATTCGGCGTCGCGTTTGTTTGCGTTGCGCTAATTCTCTATAATCGTTAGTTTGCGAACGACACGGATCGCGGGGTCGGTTTTTCTATATGGCATTTTTTTGGCGGCGGGGTAAAGAGGATAAGTTTTCGACTTCAGTTCTCGGCTTAGATAAGTCGATGGAAGAGCTGAAGGCTCAGGAAGAGGCGGTTGAGAAGGAGATCGGCGTTCGCTTTACAAAGGCGATCGAAAAGACGAGAAACTCGATCAATAATCGCCTCGATACGATCTTTGAAGGCCGCAAGCAGATCGACGAACAGCTTTTGGATGAGCTGGAAGAGATGTTGATTTCGACGGACATCGGCGTTACGACGACGATGCAGGTGCTTGAGGCGATCCGGAAAGGCGTATCACGGCAGGAGATCAGTGACATCGCCGCCTTAAAAGCGGTCATGCGAAAGGAGCTCCTGGACATCCTTCATGCCTCGGAACGCAAAGGGGTTGCCGATGAGACTGCTGTTGACATGTCGATCAAGCCCTATGTGCTGATGGTCGTTGGGGTTAACGGCGTTGGTAAGACGACGACGATCGGCAAGCTTTCGCAGCGGATAAAGAATGAAGGCAATGGCGTGCTCATATGTGCGGCGGATACTTTCAGAGCTGCGGCCTCGGATCAGCTCGAGATCTGGGCAGAGCGTGCAGGTGTGCCGATCGTTCAGCAGAAGCAGGGGACGGATCCGGCGGCGGTGCTGTTTGACGCGTTGCAGGCGGCGAAATCGCGCAATTCCGATGTGCTTATTGTGGATACGGCCGGTCGGCTGCACAATAAGGCAAATCTGATGGCTGAGCTTGAGAAAATGAAGCGGATAGCGGGGCGAGAAGTTCAGGATGCGCCGCATGAAACGCTGTTGGTCATTGATGCGGTGACGGGGCAGAACGGGTTGGAGCAGGCTCGACAGTTCACAAAGGTGGCGAATGTGACGGGCATTGTGCTGACAAAGCTGGACGGTACCGCTAAGGGCGGCATCGCTGTGGCGATCGCGAAAGAATTGAACCTGCCGATCAGATATGTCGGAATCGGCGAGCAGGTGGACGACCTGATGGTGTTTGATCCGGAAACCTACGTAGACGGACTTTTTAGCTGATAACTCGAATAGAGAATCTCATTGATCAACGATCAACTACAGACTGACATTAAGTTCATCGGTGCGGCCCTTGACCTGGCACGAAAAGGGATGGGGCTTGTGTCACCAAATCCACTGGTGGGGTGTGTGATCGTGGATGACGCGGGAAACGTCGTCGGCGAAGGTACGTATGAACGCGACAAGGTCACGCACGCCGAGATAATTGCACTGCAGCAAGCTGGAGAACAGGCGCGGGGTGCTACGGCTTATGTATCGCTCGAACCCCACGCTCATCACGGTAAGACGCCGCCGTGTACTGACGCTCTGATCAACGCGGGCATAAAGCGAGTAGTCGCGCCGATCGAAGATCCGAATCCGCTCGTGTCGGGCAAGGGTTTTGCACAACTACGCGAAAAGGGCATCAACGTTACGACCGGCGTACTTGCGGAAGAAGCTGCGAAACTTAACGAAAAGTTTATCTGCTGGCACAGGCGGCACCGGCCGTTTGTGCATTTAAAGCTGGCGACGTCACTGGATGGGAGGCTGTCAGTTGACGCAAGCGTTTCGACACTTCTTTCC
>JACDAK010000214.1 GCA_013695495.1 Blastocatellia bacterium
CCCGTTGACCTGATCGTGTCAGATGTGCGAATGCCGGACATGGACGGGATTGAAATGCTGAAAAAAGTCCGCGAGATCGATGGCGATGTCGGGATTGTGATGATGACCGCATTCGGAACGATCGCTACTGCACGAGAAGCTTTCAAACTCGGTGCCGATGACTTTGTCCAGAAGCCGTTCAACAACGAAGAGCTCAAAGTCATAGTCCGCAGGTCGCTCGAACGCCGCAAGCTCGCCACCGAAAATCGTGTGCTGAAAAAGGCGCTTCGCCAGCAGGGTCAGCTCAGCAACATCATAGGGAGCTCCAAGAAAATGCGGGAGCTTTTCGATGTTATAGAACAGATCGCAGGCGAAGAATCCACGATACTGATAAGCGGCGAATCGGGCACCGGAAAGGAGTTGGCCGCCCGTGCGATCCATGACACGTCGAGGCGCGCAAATCAACCCTTTGTGGCGATAAACTGCGGCGCAGTGTCTGAAACGCTTCTGGAATCGGAGCTGTTCGGCTTTATGAAAGGCTCGTTCACGGGTGCCGAGCAGAACCGACCGGGTGTGTTTGAAGCTGCAAACGGCGGCACGATATTTCTTGACGAGATCGGCGAAATGCCGCCCTCCATGCAGGTGAAAATGCTACGTGTTTTGCAGGAGCGCAAAGTGCGTCGCATCGGCTCAGCGGCAGAAACTGAGATCGACGTGCGAGTTATCGCCGCATCGAACCGCGACCTAAGCCCGATGGTTGAAGCAGGCACGTTTCGTCAGGATCTTTTTTATCGCATTGCGGTTATCCCGATCCACATCCCCGCGTTGCGCGAACGGCGCGAAGATATTCCCGAACTCACAGAGCACTTCATTCGAAAATTCTCTTCACGATCAAACAAGGCCGTCCGCCTCAGCCAGGACGCGATCGAGGCGTTAAGTGACAGAAACTGGGCCGGGAACGTCCGCGAACTAGAGCACACGATCGAGCGGGCGGTTGCCCTCACGGCAGACGGTGCGGAGATCGGCGCGGATAAATGTGCGCCGCACACCAACGGCGCGGCGAGTCTTGCATTGCGTATTCCTAATGAGGGGTTGAATCTGAGTGATATCCTGCGATGTTTGGAACTTGACCTGCTGCGTCAAGCTTTATCGAGAAGCGGGGGTAACCATGCTCGTGTCGCGGAACTCCTGCATCTCGAACCTCACGTAGTTCGCGGCCTTATCGAAAAACACGATATTCACTGAAGGGTTATTCCCCTCTTTCTGTACAGTCGCCCCAGAGTTTGTCCGAACAAGTGAAAAGTTCGGGTGCGTATTCGCGCGTCAGTTCCGAAACGGTGATGTAGCTCGGCGTAGTGCCGTGCGAAAGCTGTGTCCAGCCCAGACGGTGGCGGTTCTGCCACACGTAGCCGTACGCTTCTTTTTCGCCTTCGCCCATCAAGTGGCGCGCCTCGTGAAGCAGAATCATCGCCCGCTCAGTGTCATCGACTGTCTTTACGTGAAAGTCGGGATACACTGTGATTATTTGAAATGGGAAATTGGTGGACGCGTAGGCGTTCTCTTTCTCTACGATCGCGTTCAGCCAGTGATCGGTCGAGCGAAAGGTCACGGTATTCCTGAGAAGAAATACCTCGCGATTGAACCCCTTTTCTTCGAGAATGGCAACTGCACGATCGATCGCGGGCTGTTCATGCGGTGCGGGAGGCAGCGAGGTTGTAACCAGCGAAAGATAAAACGCGACCACGGCCAGAACACCGGCCATGGCGTGGTTAGCAAATGTTAATAGAATTTGAGGCATCGACGTATCAACAGTAGCGCCGGAAGCCGCCGCATCCGGTGTGTTATTCATTGTATAACATTGCTCGCCTTGTTTCAACATCTTTCGCGCTCAGTACATTTTTTGTACTGCCTCCATTCATCTACGGGCATTTCAGCCACGTAAAGTATCAAGGTGCAATAGCGATGCCAGTTTTAAGTGTGATCTAGCGGAGGGGTGTGAAGAATTCGATCTCGCCTTTAAGCTCCATGCCAACCTTCCCCTCAGACCGGGCTAGGTCGAGGTGTGCGGCTGTTTCGGAAATGGCGAGAAAACGGTGAACATCGGCAGAGAAAGACTTGGCGAAAAGCTCTTTCGCTACGTCGTATGCGGTCGCGCCGGATGCCGGTAAAAGCGAAAGCACGCGCTTTTGCCTATCGTCGATCGCTCTAACATAACGGTTGAAGATCTCCTCATAGTCCGTGACGGGCTCGCCGTGCCCACCGTGAACAAGCGTTGGCTTAAGCTCGCGTAGCCGAGCCAGCGAGACGAGGTATTCGGCGAGTGACGGAAATCGCCGCTCGGGTGCATTAGGGTCGGGGGACAGCATTGGATTGGGAGTGATGCGTTTGAGGACGCAGTCGCCGCAGATGAGCGTGCGGTCGGCCTCGCGAAGGAACGAGCATGAGCCGGGGGTGTGACCCGGCGTGTGGAGCACCTTGAGCATTCCAGTTTCGAACTCCAATTCCATTTCATCTTCGAGGTCGAGGAGTTCGCCTTCACCGAGCGAATCGGTGAGGAGCGAGATCTCTTCATAAAGGCCGCGCATCTCGTCGATTACGCTATCAGGGACGCCCGAACGCTGCAGAAGCGCGCGGTGCTCTTCGCGGGCGAGCCTGCCGAACAGATGCCCGGTTTCCCACGGATGAATGTATATCTCGGTATCGCCCGCTTCGTCGCGAATCTGCTTGGACAGGCCGCAGTGGTCCTCGTGTGAGTGCGTGAGAAGAATGCGGCGGACGTCCGCAAACTGGATACCGTGCTGCGCGAGGCCGCTTCTCAACGAAGCGGCCGCTTCCGGGGTTTTCGGGCCGACGTCAATAAGTGTCACCGGGTCCTGGCGTATCAGGTAAACATTCACATCGCCGACGTAAAATGGTGTTGGGACTGAAATGGGAATAATTTCCATCTGGGTTGAAATATGATAACCCATCTAGGAGTTCTACAAAATTGTGCAGCCGCTTCGCGCAAAGGGTTACAATTGAGGCACATGGGATCATCACGGCCTATCGAGAGTGTTGCGATAGTTGGTGCAGGGCCAGCAGGTTCCGCATTGGCGATCAGGCTCGCCGGAGCGGGGTTTGGAGTGACTCTTATCGAGCGCGATCGTTTTCCGCGGCAGAAGCTCTGCGGAGAATTCGTTTCTCCCGGTGCGCTGCCGCATTTTGCCGAGCTGGGGGTCGCCGAGAGGATTGAATCGGTAGGCGGCGCGGCCATCCACGAGACACGCTTCTATGAACCCGGGGGGCGCAGTGTGACGGTTCCGAGCGCGTGGCTCGGCAGCAGCTCGGCGCTAAGTATTAGCCGTGCGCAGATGGATCTTGCTTTGCTGGAGCGGGCAGTTGAGGCAGGAGTAACGGTTTTTGACGGGGCCCCTCTGACCGCCGTTTCGCACGCGGATGGATTCGTCGAATCGATCAAGGTTAAACATGAAGGGAAAGAGGTGACGGTCGCAGCGGACCTCTTTGTCGACGCCGCCGGCCGGGCGAAACCCCTCACGAGAATGGTCACAGGAGCAGCTCCGCCGGCTGAGAAGCCGCCATACATTGGGTTTAAGTCGCACTTTCGGCCTCGTGTGAGCAACTCGGGGCGATGTGAGATATTTTTATTCGACGGGGGATACGCTGGCTGGAGCCCGATCGAGAATGGACACGCGAATCTTTGCTTTATGGTGCGTTCGGAAGTTGCTCGGGAGCGTGGCGGTCACGCGGGCCGCATCGTTGATGAATTGATCTGTCAGAATTCGCGTGCTGCGGAAATGCTGGACGGTGCCGAACGCGTTGAGAAGTGGCTTGCGGTGACCGTCAGCGGGTTTGGCATTGCCGAGCTAACGCCTGCTTTGAATGTGTTTGCCGTTGGTGACGCGGGCGCGTTTATTGATCCATTTACGGGCAGCGGGATGTTAATGGCGCTTGAGGGGGCGGAAACCCTTGCCGGGGTCGTGAAAGGACATCAGGAGGTAAACTCAGCGAGACAGGTCTATCGAAGCGAGTTCAGAAATCGCTTCGCCGGTCGACTGCGTACGTCTGCCTTTCTCCGCCGTGCGGCGTTTATGCCTCGGCTTGCGAAGCTCGCAGTAATCGCTGCCGGCAGCAGCGCCGGCCTTAGTGAAATGTTGGCCCGATTGACGCGGCGCAGCGGGGCACCGCTTGGGCGGCTATAATGTGACAAAACTATTACAGTTTGCTTGCGAAAACAGTTATTTTACGGTAAAAACATTCTAGCTAATCCAAGCTGTTACCGGCTGCGATATTTATGTTATTCGATTCCTTTCCCCTGATAGGTTTGCCTCAGATCCCGGTTCTGCAGCTGTTCACAAACTTTTGAGCATAGGAGAAAATATGAAGAGAAAAAACGGGTATGGGCTGGTCGCGATTTTTGCACGGGTGTGTATGTTCGCGATGGTTGCGGCCCTTTCGGCGGCAGCTGCTTTTGGACAGGCGCAGGCTACGGCTGCCGATCTTACGGGAACTGTGGTCGATCCGAATGGTGCGGTCGTTCCGGGTGCCACAGTCACCGCGCGTAACCTTGGAACAGGCATCTCGCGTTCAACCATCTCGAATCAGGACGGCGTTTACAGGCTGCTTGCCCTTCCTCCGGGCGAGTACGAGATCTCGTCGGAAGCACCGACGTTTCGTCGCGTTGAGATCACGCCGGTCAGGCTTACCGTCGGGCAAAGCGCCGAGCTACGGATCTCAATGGAGGTCGGGGCACAGGACGCGGTCGTAACGGTGACGGGTGGGGACGTAGCGTTGATCGAAACTACAAGCACGACAGTTTCCACGACCATCGATCAGGAAAGGATCGAAAATTTACCGATCAACGAACGAAGCGCGACCGGTTTTGCACTCACTATTTCGACCGTGGGCCGCGATAACGGACGCCCGATCGGACCCGCCCCTACCTCGGGCTTGAACATTGGCGGTCAGCGTGGACGCTCTACACTTGTCCAGGTTGACGGTGCCGATTTCACTGATAATTCCATCAACGCGGCTCGCACGACTGTTTCTCAAGAGGCGGTCCAGGAATATCAGGTGACGACGAATTCATATAACGCAGAATTTGGCCGTGCGACGGGCGGCATTGTAAACGTTGTTACCAAACGCGGAACTAATCAGTTCACAGGGAACGTCTTCGGGTTCATCCGCGACAAAAACATCCAGGCGCGAAACCCGTTCGCACCCTTCAAATCAGACTTCAGGCGAACGCAGTTTGGCGGCACATTCGGCGGGCCGATCGTTCGTGACCGCGCGTTCTTTTTTGCGTCATACGAGCGGCGACAACGTGACGAATCAGGCTTTTTTACCAGCGATGTTGACCGGGGCCTGACCGAATCGATCACGCTCGGCGCACCGATCCTGCCGTTTACGCAAACCTTTAACGGCCTGACTGCGGCCCAAGCACAATTTGCACAGGCACTGATCGGAACGGGAGTCCCGGCGAACATCAGTGCGGCGGTTCAGTACCTTTACCTAGCTTCGAGCGGAACCAACACGGCATTGACGGGCGTTAACCCGCTGATCAGTGCCGGCGGTGCAATACCGGCCGGACAGGTGGTCGGCCCGAGGTTCTTTTTGAGCGGCACGCCGGTCCCGTTCGGCACGACCAACGAAGCCGGGCAGCCCATCGCGTTTCGGCCACTACTGGGCCTTCAAGAAGTATTCCCGGTAACGGAGCGATCGAACTTTTTCTCTATACGCGGCGACGTGAGCGTAAATCAGGACAACCAGCTGACCATGCGGTTTGGCTACAATCCCGGTTTCCTAACCGGCATTCAGGTCGAATCACAGAACCAATCGCTGGGACAAAATGATTTCTCACGGACAGGTGTCACCGACCTTAAGGATTATTCATTCTCGACCAATCTCTTTACTACGCTTAGCCCTTCGATGATCAATGAATTTCGATTCAGTTATGGCCGTCGTGATACAAGCTTCCGGTCGCAGAACGGTGACGCGGTCGCCTTTAATATTTCGGGAACGGCGTTTATCGGACGCGAGCTTTTTTCGCCGGTCGATCGAACTGAAACTCGTTATCAGCTCGCCGACAACCTAACATGGGTGGTCAGGAACCACACAATGAAGTTCGGCGGCGATATTAGTTGGGTGAGGATACCTGAAGCGCTTTTCGAGCTGAACTTTGCGGGACTTTTTAATTTCGGCGAATTCAATGCAGCGAATCTCGGCTTCCCTGCTTCGGCTCCGGCATTCACCCCGGTTCAGGCATATGGGCTCGGGCTTCCCTCGACTTACATCCAGGGTTTTGGCGACCCGATCAGCCGGATCAAGAACACGCCGATCGGGTTGTTTGCACAGGACTCGTGGCGAGCTACTAACCGTTTGACGCTCAACTTCGGCATACGCTATGACGTCGAATTGACAGAGACTATTGCCCCGGTTGCGTTCAGCGATCCGCTCACCGGCATCAACCTTTCTTCAGCGGATCTCTTGGCGGCCCAAGACTTGCTCGGAGTTCAGCAAGGCATCCCGCGTGATTACAACAACTGGGCACCTCGCTTTGGCTTTGCTTATGACGTGTTCGGAACTGGCCGCACGGTTGTGCGCGGTGCCATAGGCCTTTTTTATGATCACCCGCTGCTTGCGATCGCTTTCAATTCCGACATTGCTGATGCGGCACAGCAGCAGCAGGCGGTACTGACGGCCGGCAGCCCCGCGCCAACAGGCCTGTTCAATGCGGCTCAAGTATTTCACGGTACGGTGTGCGGCGTGCAGGGATCTGTTCCCGCTATCTGCGGAGCCGCCGTGACTCCGGGTGTCGCATCTTCGGCACAATATCAGTTCGGCAGACAGCGATTTAACGATCAGACGTTCACAGGATTTGGTGCAGTTCTTCCATTTACACTGCCGATCTCCAAAGACTTTGAATATGCTTCTGCAACTCACGCAAACTTAACTCTAGAGCAACAGCTGACCCGAAACATGTCGGTCTCAGCCGCGTACATCTTCGTTCGGGCACAGAACCTTCCGCATCCTACAGATCTAAACGCTCCGAACACTAATCTGCAGATCGCAAACTTTAGCAGGTTCTTCGGCGGAGCACTCCCGGCAACAACACAGCAGGCGGTTGCATTTTCTATCGGAACCGGTGCACCGGGAAGTCCGACGGGTGTCGGGTGTGCTGTTGTAATTCCGGGCATGGTCGCACAATGTCCCGGCGGACGGGTCGTGGCTCCGGCAGTTGCAAATTTCTTCCGGCCCAATGCACCTAACTACTTTTTGGCACAGGCGCTCTCGGGCGGTGCGGTGACGAAAGCAGTTCTTGATTCTCAGTTGGGAGGCTCGCTGCGATCGCCGGGCCCCATCTCGCCGTTCGGTGCAGTAAACGCACAGGTATCTGACGGGCGGTCGGAATATAACGCGATGAATCTGGAGTTGAAGCGGCGGTTTGCGAACAACTTCACTTTCCTTGCGTCGTATACATGGTCGCATGCGATCGATGATTCGAGCGATTTGCAGACCCTATTAATTCCGCAGAACGTTCGGCGTTTCGATCTAGAGCGTGCTGATTCGCTGTTTGACCAGCGTCACCGCTTTGTGTTCAGCGGCGTGCTTGGTTCGCCGACACGCTGGAGGAACGGCAACGGTTGGCAGAAGTTCCTGGCCGATTTTACGATCGCGCCGATCATCGAATTGTCGTCGGGTCGTCCGTTCAACATCATCACGAACTTCGACTCGAATAACGACCAATCGACGCAGACGGACAGGCCGCGGCAGTTAGCCGACGGAACTCTCTGTGCGCCGGGACCGGATCCGGGATGTGGGTCGATCTTTGAGACGGACCTTGACGGAAACATTGTTTTTGCGACCGGCAATCTCGGCCGCAACATGGGTATTACGCGAGGATATGCTTCGGTAGATCTTCGGCTGGCACGCTCAGTGCGATTTGGCGAAAGGATGCGGCTTGAGCTGATCAGCGAGGTATTTAACCTCTTTAATCGGTTCAATCAGGCTTCGGCTTCACCGAACTATCGTGACGTTAACGCCCTCGGACAGCGTGCCGGTAACGGCCGCTACTACGGCATCGCGACGGCGGCATACGATCCGCGTCAGTTCCAGTTTGGAGCGAAGTTCCACTTCTAAAGGGAGCATCATTGTTCAATAAGGGCCGGACAGCTTGCTGCTCCGGCCTTTTGCTTGCATGTGATAGCCTATTTGCGTGAGCGGTTTTTCAGTTCAGATCAAGGAGAAATCGGTTGAACTCGGGTTTGCAAAGGTTGGGATCGTGCCCGCCGATGCCTTAGTGCCCGAGGGCAATCGGCTGCTCGAATGGCTTGCGCGCGGCTATCACGGCGAGATGCGGTGGATGGAGCGTGAGCCGGAGAAGCGTGCGGACCCGCGGCTGCTGCATCCCGGTGCAAGATCAGTGATCGTAACAGCGCTGAACTATTACACACCTCATGAGCATGCGGACGCACCCGACGCGGGCAAAATTTCGCGTTATGCGTGGGGTGATGATTACCACGACGTCGTAAAAGAGAAGCTGTATCAACTGCTGGGTTGGATCGAGTCACAGGTGCCAGAGGCTAGCGGCAAGGTCTGTGTCGACACGGCGCCGATAATGGACAAGGCGTGGGCGGTGCGAGCCGGGATCGGGTGGATGGGCAAGCACACCAACGTTATCTCACCGGAGATCGGATCGTGGTTTTTCATCGGCGAGATCTTGTTGGATGTTGAGCTGGAATATGACACCGCTATCATTGCAGACCACTGCGGCACCTGTACCGCGTGCCTGGATGCCTGCCCGACCGGCGCCATTGTGGAGCCGTATGTCGTCGATTCAGAAAAGTGCATCTCCTACGCGACCATCGAACTGAGATCCGACGAGTTGCCGCCGCACATTCAGGAGAATCTAAACGGATGGATCTACGGCTGTGACATTTGTCAGGACGTGTGCCCTTGGAACAGATTCGAAAAGCCGACGGATGAAGCCCGATTTGAACCAAGACTCGAAGAGACTTCGATCTCAGCGGGTGCCATACTGTCGCTAACGCCGGAGACCTATGCTGAACGGTTTCGCCGCACTGCAATAAAGCGAACGAAATTAACGGGATTGCAGCGGAACGCAAGGTCGCTTGAGAGGGCCAGAAAGTGAGCAGATTTTTAAGACTCGTATTCGAGGTCGCCGTATTGAGCTTGCTATCGGCCAGCTTGCCTGCCTACGCCGATTCGCAATCACGATCTGATCCACAGAAGAAGGCGGAGGCCGAGCTGCAGCGCCTTCTCGATCTTCGCCGCGACCTCGAGAACATTCCGATTGACGAGCGTGAAAAGGAACCGCACAATGG
>JACDAK010000215.1 GCA_013695495.1 Blastocatellia bacterium
AGCCGATGAAGACCGGTTCGGTCTGTAATTCTATATTGAACTGCTTGCGGACCTCGGATTGAATTTGCTCTTTGAGCTCGAGGATCTCGCGGGCGGAACCGCCACCGCGGTTTACGAGAGCGAGCGAATGGCTCTCTGACATCCCGACGCTGCCGTGACGGTGGCCCTTTTCGAAACCGGCTTTTTCGATAAGCCAGGCGGCCGGGATTTTCACGTGGGTATTGGCAGCGGGAAAGCTCGGGACGTCGGAATTGAACAGGTTCTTTAATTCGGCAAAGACCGCCTCGGTAATTATTGGATTTTTGAAGAACGAGCCCGCGCTGCGGGAGTTTATGTCGGCCGGATCGATGACCATAGATTTTTTGCGTCGGATGGCGAGGACGGCTTCGCGGACTTGACAGAGGGACTGCTCGGCTTCGCCCACGGCGTTCCGGAGTTCGGCGTAATTCAGCTTTGGGGGACCGCCTCGTTTAAGGCGATATTTTACCCACAGGACGACGTAGCGGTCGCGGTCGGTGGTGTTGAAGATGCTGCGGCGGTAGGAGAATCCGCATCGGGCGTTGCTGAGTTCGGTGATCTGCCGCGTTGCGCGGTCGAAGCAGCTGACGCTGACGATCGTTTCGGATACCTCTTGGCCATAAGCTCCGACGTTTTGTATGGGCGTTCCGCCGATGTAGCCGGGTATGCCGGACATGCATTCGACGCCGGCGAGATCTTGATCGACCATTGCGGCGACGAATGGGTCCCAGTCTTCGCCGGCAGCGGCGGTGACGATGACGTCTACACCTTCGGTCTTGTATTCGATACCGCGGAGCTTTACGTGGATAGCGAGGCCGCGGAAACCTTCGTCGGCGATAAGCACGTTGCTGCCCCCGCCGAGGACGAATATGTCAAGGCGGTTCTGAAGCGCATAGTCGAAGGCGTCTGCGACATCCTTTTCGCCGTGCGCCTCGATGTACTGGTCTGCGGGTCCGCCTATCCCAAGGGTGGTGAACGGCGCGAGCTCTATATTTCTTTTGATCTCCACTCGGATAATTCTATGATTGAACCGCTTTAACGCAAAAACACGAAGCTGAAAGGTTCAGCTTCGTGTGTCGGATGTAAAAAGGCTCGAACAGACTAACGTTTGACGGCACCATCTGAATTTTTTTCGAGTTTATTCGCCAGATCGTGCCGGTCGAGCGCACGTAGACGAGCATGAGCCTTTCGGGCTTCGCCGAGATTGTTATTCCTAAAATGCGCCATTCCGAGATTGTAGTAAGCGTCGGCATCATTACCGTCGCGGGCGATGACCTTATTGAACTGGGCTACTGCATCCTTGTAGTTGCGGTTGTTGTAATAAGCCATTCCGAGTTCGTTTATCGCAAAGGTCCACTTGGGCGCTCGCTCAACTACTCGGTTGAGCGTGGTGATCGCACCATTGTGGTCACCCAGCTGTTTGTAGACCATACTGAGATTGAGCAAGGGGCCTTCTAGCTGAGCAGGGTTGGCTTCGATCGCCCTGACGAGATTGTCACGTGCTTTTTCGAGCTTTGCACGAGCGTCTGCCGTGCGGCCGGCGCGCGCGTCGATCGTCGCGGCATTGTAGTATGCCCAGCCTAGATTTCCGTGATCGATCGAAGCGTCGCTGATCTTTGAGGCACTCTCAAGGGCATTTATCGCTACGTTCCAATCGCACGGGATGGCCTTTGCCATGTCGATCGCACACTGCTGAACGAATGTAAACGCAACGCGGCCGTAGGCGTCTGCCGTTTGATTGCGGAGGGTGGCGTCGTTTTGGAACTCGGGCCGCCGTTCGTAGAAGACTGTCGCGAGATTGTAGTTCGAGCGAGCCTGGTTGTAGTTCTCAACAAGGCGATAGGCGTCGCCGAGATTTGCAACTACTTCCGCGTTGGTATTCCGAAGCTTTTTGGCTTCTTCGAGAGCTTTGATCGCCTCGGTGTAGTTTTCCAATTCGAAATAGATCGACCCGAGTCCGAACCATGCTTCGAAGTAGTTAGGCCGGAGCAAGGTAGCTTTTTTGAAATCTTCGAGCGCATCGACATTCTTACCGAGCCGCGAATTCGCTTCACCCGAATAGTAAAAAATCTCGGCATTCGCCGTATCGATGTTTTTTGCACGCATAAGAGCAGCTGCCGCGTCAGCATCGCGGCCGGGCTGCTGAAGCCTTACGAGGCCCGTGTAATACTGAGCCTGCGAGTCGGCGGCGTTGATAGCAACGGCTTTCTTGAGCAACTCGTCTGCTTTTGCGATGTTGCCGCGTTGGTAGTAAAGAATGGCAAGAGGAAGATAGATCTCAGTTAGGGCTGCGTCAACCTGCAATGCACGCTCGTAGTTCTCAGTCGCGATATCGACTTCGCCACCGTCTGAGTTGATCTCGGCCAATCCGAAGTACGCCGGTGCGTTGCGATCGTTATAGGTCAAAGCCTCAGAAAAAAACTTTTCAGCCAGTGCAAGGCTATCCGCTGCGAGTAGTTCATTACCCTTGAAGGCGAGGGCTTCGCTTAGTCCCATCCGAGCACGGGCGTTACCAGAATCGAGCGTCAAAGCTTCGCGAAAAACATCGATCGCCTGATCGTAATTGTCGCGATCCATATAATATTCGCCGACACCCGCAAACAAAACCGAAGCCTCTGCTGCCGGCATCGTGGAAATGTCGGCGGGAATAGCCTCAGGTGCCACTGTTGTCGATCGGGTCCGACGCGGCACGGCTTTAGCGAGCGTCGCATACTGAGTCTTTACACGACGAGCAGTATCCGCTCGCTGCTGCTTGCTTCGGGTTGCGCGTGCTTGCGTGGCGAATTTCTGCGAAACCGACTTGGCAGAACCTCGAAGCATGAAAACGCTGGTGCTGCCAAGAATGTCTTTGGTCGGCACGATGTCGCCCTGTGCGACGACAAGCGAAACACAGGCGAACAGCGTGATAGCCACCGCTACGGACATTCGACTTCCTTTCATCTTGAACCTATCTCTCATTTATATCCTCATCAGTTGCGAGCCTACGACGGCCCTGAGATCGAACGCCAAAAAGGCTCTTACGACCGATGACGCTGCGGCGGTGCCGGTTTTGCCTTGCCCGGACCAGATACGGCCGCGAGAGATCGAACGAAGGCGTTAAGTTGTGTGACTCTAAGGGCTTTCAGCAGCGCTGCGATCTAAGGCATCAGTTTATCGCAGAAATGGGGTTATCACAAGAATTTAGGCGGTTGGGGTGGTTGATGCCCTAACGGAAGTAATCTTGCCCTTTTTGGTCGAGTCGTATAAATTACTTATTTACCAACAACAATTAAGGCTCCGGGCACGCGGTTTCG
>JACDAK010000217.1 GCA_013695495.1 Blastocatellia bacterium
GTAAGTGATAGCGTGGATATCAGAGTTATGGGCGTCGTTGACATGGGGCAGTATTATGCTCGGCGTCGGGTTGTTCTTCCTGTCGCTGACGATAAGCTTTATATCTATCGCTGTCGTTATGGTAAAGATCCCCGCAAACTATTTCAGCCCGAATTATGAGGCGGATTTCATGCCCGGCAGCTCTTGGTTCGTACGCTGGAGCGCGGTCATCTTAAAGAATCTGCTTGGCGTTTTCCTAATATTACTCGGGCTCGTGCTGTCATTGCCCGGCGTCCCCGGCCAGGGCCTGCTAACGATATTGCTCGGCCTGATCATGCTCGACATTCCGGGTAAGCGACCGTGGGAAGCCCGCATCATTCAGCGGCCCAGCATTTTGTCGGCAGTGAACAATTTCCGCCAGCGGTATGGTAAGCCACCGCTTATAATGGACTGAGAATGGGTATATTCGGAATGTTCAAACGAAGCGAGAAGATCGATCCGGAGGCCGAGCGCCGGCGACTGCTTCTGGATATCGGCCGCATTACAGACGGCCGAATAATCGATAATGAAATTAACGCCCGCGGCGAAGAGATCGTTTTTTATCTCTATACGCTGAACGGCGTTGACTTCGAATCCTCCGAACTTCTGACTGAAGAGCAAAAAAGCGACCCGCTTAAATACGCCCCGGGGGCAAAGGTTGGCGTCCGCTACGATCCCCGAAATCAGGGCAATTCCATGCTTGTCTGATTCTAGACCTACTATGTTCAAGAAAATGCTGATCGCAAACCGCGGTGAGATCGCCTGTCGGGTCATACGAGTGTGCCGCGAAATGGATATCGCGACGGTCGCGGTATATTCGGATCCGGACCGCGACGCATTGCACGTGCGGATGGCCGACGAGGCATATCATATCGGTCCGGCCGCCTCGGCTGAGAGCTATCTGCGGGGGGACAAGATCATTGAGGCTGCAAGGGCGGCCGGAGCGGAAGCGATACATCCGGGGTACGGATTCCTGTCCGAAAATGCGGAATTCGTGCGCTCCGTGGCGGCCGCCGGTTTAACATTCATCGGTTCGCCTGCTGAGGCAATGGAGTCGATGGGCGGAAAGATCTCGGCGAGAAAGCTGGCGATCGAAGCCGGAGTGCCGGTCGTTCCGGGGACGACACAGCCGCTTACATCGTTTGACGACGCAGCGGCAACCGCCAGCCAATTCGGCTATCCCATAATGCTCAAGGCGTCAGCGGGAGGAGGCGGGAAGGGCATGCGACTGGTCGAAACCGAAGGAGATCTACGGTCTGCCTTCGAATCCTCGCAGGCGGAGGCTCTTGCAAGCTTCGGTGATAATGCGGTTTACATCGAGAAGGCCGTAATAAAGCCGCGACATATTGAGATCCAGATCTTTTCCGACACGCATGGTAACCACGTACATTTGGGCGAGAGGGAATGCTCGATTCAGCGACGGCATCAGAAGGTGATCGAAGAGGCTCCCTCACCTATAAACTCGCCCGAGCTGCGGGAGCAAATGGGAGCTGCGGCAGTAAAGGTCGCCCGGGCGGTGAATTACGTTGGTGCTGGAACGGTAGAGTTTTTAGTCTCAGACCTTGATAAATCGTACTATTTTCTGGAAATGAACACCCGTTTGCAGGTCGAGCATCCCGTAACCGAACTTGTGACGGGCATTGACCTCGTCCGTGAGCAGATACGTGTTGCGGCTGGCGAGCCTCTATCGTTCACCCAGAAGGGTGTGAGACTCACTGGGCACGCTATCGAATGCCGCATCTATGCCGAAGACCCCGATAACAACTTTCTGCCGTCGCCCGGTAAGATCACCCGGCTACGCATACCCCAAGGGCCGGGAGTTCGCGACGATGGCGGCGTTTACGAAGGCTCGGAAGTGTCCATTTACTACGACCCGATGATCTCAAAGTTTGCGGTCTATGGCCGCGACCGCACCGAGGCGATCGCCCGCATGCGCAGAGCACTGATCGAATACGAGATCGGCGGGATAATGACTACCCTGCCATTCTTCCGTGAAGTGATGAAGGACCCGGATTTCATAGCCGGAAATATCGACACCGGTTTCATCGATAACTTTATGTCCCGGCGAGGCGGCAAACCAGCTAGCGAAGCTAACACCGCGGGGCTAGCCATCATCGCCGCTGCCTTACAGGCCGGCACTACCTCGCCAAAGATGGACACCCGAGCCCTACCTCAGCAGAATGCCGCAAACAGATGGAGAGATTATTTTCGGCAGATGTCGTAAGGTGGTAGGCCATGCAGTTGCCCGTTCAATCAAAGAAAAAAGGCGGATGGATCAACGAGTGATCATCCGCCCTCTTCGTTCCCCCAAGAACATGTGGGAAACTGTTTCTAATAGGCCATTACTTTTTACTCGAGGTGCTTGCGGCTACAAAGTCGAGCCCTGCGAGGTCCTCTTCCAAGGTAAAGGTCTTCTGACTTTCAAAGAACGTAACACCACGCTGCGACGCCGAGAGGATATAGAACTCAGCCGAAGGGATGCCTTCGAACATGTAATATCCGAGTGAGTTGGTCGTCGTGCTGTAGATCTCACCAGTAATTGCATTCGTAAGGATCATCGTCGTTCCGATCAATCCACGGCCATTAGTATTCAAGACTCGGCCTGCGATCGTTGCAGGAGCTGACGACGGTCCACCGGAAGCATCGAAGCAGAAGCTGAGATGGCTTATCCCGAATGCTCCGCCCGGCGTTGTGAACGGGCCATTATCACCAATCGAACCGTTCGGGTAGAAGTATCCGTTTGCGTTGGCCCCCCCCTTTACTAATACAGCCGTGATCAGGCGATCGATCTGATTCAGGGGTCCAATCGACCAAGAAGACATGACAGATCCTGTCGAGTTTATGGTCAAAAAGAGGTTTGGATTTTCCGGGACACTTCCTCCATACGTTCTAAGTACGCCATTTTCATCTCCCGCTGTGAATGGAAACACACCGCCTCGCGGAGTGCTGTCGGTGGCGTAATCGAACTTTATCTCGCCATCATATCCATAATCAGAGCAGCGCGGGTTGCCAGAGATAGGGACCGGCGTCGGAGCTTCGGTTGTTCGGATAATCGGTGCTTCCTTAGAACCGTCGCCACGAACCTGGGCTATCGAAATGTTCGCGAAGATCGTAAAGCAGACGACCAACGCAGTAAAGGTCTTAATTATGCTATTTTGGGGGACTCTCATATTCTTCTTACTCCTTAATACTGTCAAAGTTATACATTCTTCGAGCAATGTCGGCGATAGCCGCATAAACTCTCATCAAGACAATTAACGCAATCGGGGTGTTATTGCGTCGCGAACCAATGATACGGGATAACTGTATGTTTAACAGTTACTTATCCTTTTGTCAACAAAAAACTCGGGAGCAATCCTCCTTGATCACTGCATGAAAAAATAAGCGAGCTTCTCGTTCTAGACGGAATACTTATTTCGTTTTGCGGAATATAGTACCAATAGGTCATCCATTCCAGATTCCGCAGCAATTAAATCGTTGCTGGTACTGGAAAGCGCCAATGCTCAAACCTTTCCATAAAAAAAAGCAGGCCGCGAGGCCTGCCTTAGATCGAGGGAATGAAATCGGTTCTATTTTGATACCGCAACCCCGATGAAATCGACACCGATCAGACTTTCAGTGATGATCAGCGCGTGCTCTCCCGGAGTGAACTGAATTCCGCGTTTGGCGTTTGCGGATAAAACATAGAACTGTGAGCTGACAACATCAAAGGAATAGTAGCCGAAGGAGTTGGTAACCGCAGTTACGCCTCGGCCGCCGGCAGCGGTTCGAAGTGAAACAGTGGTGTTGGGAATTCCGGCTCCCATCGAATCAACAACGCGCCCGGATACCGTGATCGGAGCCGATGTCGGCCCGATCTCCTGGCTGCGGAAGGTGCAAGTTACCGACTCGCCTTCTTCAACCTTTATATTCGCGGTTCGTGTTGCGAGGTCAACCGTCGTATTCTGAATGCTCGGAAGTCCCCCTGTTCCCGCTTCTACACAGCTGATCGACATAGTCAACCATCCAAATTTCTGCTCCTGCGTGACCACGATCTGGTCAAAGTCTGTCACGGCGAAGACACCGTTGTCTACAAACCGGTCCGCCGGAATCTCATTGTTATCAATAAGCGAAAAGCTGGTGTTCGACAGGTTCGACGCCGAATACGAAAAGGTTTCGGGCGATGCGGTGCCTCCCGTGGCAGTAACAACCTCCTTGATGATCGTCACGACACCGGGAACCGGAGGCGTCGTGTTGCCGAGCCAGGTGTAAAGCATTCGGTTCGGCGAATTGGTGCCTTCTATATTCGTTACCACTCCGGACGTCGAATCGGCCATCAATCTATTCGCCACCACGGCCGGCGAGGCGACCGGGTTCGTTTGAAGATAAAGAGCGGCGGCCCCAGCAACCAGCGGCGACGCCATCGAAGTTCCGCTCATTGATCGTATTCCGTCGTCACTCGCGTGCGACAGCGAAGTTATGTAGTTGCCCGGTGCAAAGATATCCAAACACGGTCCGAAGTTGGAGTAGCCGGCTCGCTGATCCGTCGTATGCGTTGCTCCAACAATAATTGCGCTCGTTGCGCTTCCCGGAGAATAGTTGCATGCGTTCGAGTTGTTATTACCCGCTGCAGCCACGAAAGTGATTCCCGAGGTTACTGCATTGTTTATCGCGGTGTTGAGCGAGCTTGATACACTGCTAACACCAATACTGAAATTGATCACCGCCGGGTTTACACGATTGGCAGCGACCCAATTGATTCCATTGATGAACCCGGAGACCAGTCCGCTGCCAGTACACGACAGAACCCGTACACCGTAAAGATTCGCTCCTTTGGCAACTCCATATGTCGAACTCCCGACCGAACCCGCTACGTGCGTACCATGGCCATGGCAGTCGACACCGTTCTGGCCATCCGTGAAAATATCGTATGCAGCCACCGCGCGTCCCCCGAAATCCTGATGTGTTGGGCGAATCCCCGTGTCTATGATATAGACGTTTACACCCGCGCCCGTGTTTGAATAGACATAAGAACTGTTTAGCGGCAATTCACGCTGGTCGATTCGGTCCAAACCCCAGTCCGCGTTGTACTGAACGCTTTCTACCGTGCCGATCGAGTCTTCCTCAACAAAGAGGACACCAGGTTCGCGGCTCATCTGGAGAGCCTTGGCTTCCGACATTTCAGCCGAAAAGCCCTGGAGCACAGCATCGTAGACCGCGTCGATCTTTGCCCCGTATGATGTGGCGATCTCGCGGGCGGCGTTTTCGCTGGAATGGCCACGGCGAGCGAAATCGCTGCTTTCGGTATCAAACACAACGATATAGCGTCCGGGAACTGCGTTGTTCGTCCGGATCAATTTTTCATTCTTACCCGCAACGTGCGATGGAAGGAACATGTAGCCAATCGTGGCGAGCATAAAGATAGCGGCAACAAGGGAAAGTTTTTTCATTAGATAGGCACTCCGTTGAAACTTAGAATTGGAAATCGGGTAGGACAGGTCAGGTGCAGGTTTCTAAGATCAGGCGAACGGGGTATTTGCTTCGCCGTATAACAATGTATAACTTTGAGAAACGAAAGTCAACAGAAAATCGCATTCTGATCGAAGAACGTTCAATCTGACCGCATCCAGACTGATTTAATCAGGCGAGATTCCGGAAGGTGCCCAAAAGTAGTAAGATTGAGACTAGAGAGCGTGAATTTATGGAAGAGATACTTAACTCACTAAAGAACAAAGAGGTCGACGTCACATGTTCAAACAGCGTGGCATTCCGGGGAACTGTTGAGTCAGTTGAAAGCGGTGTCGTTAGAATGAAGACCGATGAAGAAAAGGTGGTATTCCTTAATGCTGGATCTGTGGTCTCAGTAATGGAATGTGAAAACCATCATTCCCGTCCGGGCTTCGTAATTTAAGCCGGTGAAAAAATCAAAACCCGCATAGTCTTTAGACGTGCGGGTGATTTTTCATGCTAACCTAATTACCTACCGAACTGTGTCGGGGTTGTCGAAGTCCATGCGCCGATAGCCGACGATGCGATCTTCCCAGTAACCTTTGAAGGGCGAATAGGTGATGCCTTTGGTGCGTGACGCATGATAGAAGCCGTTCTCATCTGCGACAATGCCAATGTGCCCGAGCTGGTTCATAAACACAAGCGTTCCGAAAACAAATCGGTCGTCACCCGTCACCGGTGTTGACATATCCCACAACGATCTCGCACTCGTTCGCGTGAACAGAAGACCGGCATCCTGAAACACGCTCCAGATAAAACCAGAACAATCGTAGCTGTTTGGGCCTGACGATCCGTAGACATAGCGGATGCCAAGTCTAGCTTCGATCCCGTTCATGATCTCGTTCGAGACCACCGGCGAATAAACAGAGCGGCGAGCGGCTGCCGTCTTTGCCATGTGGTTCAGAGGCGAAGCATCGCCCGTTTTTCGTACGAGTGACTCGTTTGATTGAACTCTTATTTCGTTGGTTAGAATCGGACGGTTGGTAGTTGTTGAAGAAGAAAGCGTTCGGGTGCCCTTTGTGGGGGCTGTCTGGGGTTGCGGTTGGTTCGTTGGTTGACTTGAACCGGTTCGGACAACACGTTGGCGATCTTGGCCCAAAGCTTCAATCCCGGCAAACAAAAACAAAATGGCAAACGACAGAGTAAAACTCTTCTTCAAAAAATTCAAAACGTGATTCTCCTAGAAAATTATTTGGGTGCGGGAAAGCTTGGTCCGGCGAGCTGATGTCGCCTATTTAAAAAACAGGACCAATGCAAATCAAATTCCTAAAACCTTGATAGATCTTCGAATTCCCCTTGGTATGTACTTCTTTTTTAGTTTGAGCGGGCTCCGATGTTAGCGTTACATTAACTCCGGGCAATTTGAAGAATAGCAATTTGAGAAAAAGATTGCAAAGGCTCAAGAAAAGGTTTTCTGCACGCGCAAAATGTCGACGGCCGGGACGGATGAATTCTCCGATTTGGACCGCCCCGACCACCGCGCACCCTCTCTTTCGAGAGGATACTAATTCGCCACCGTAAACCTGCTTATGTCCTTCGTATGTTTTTACAAACACGCAATCGCTAAGCGTTTCCAAAATTTTCCACGCCGAAAAAAAGAAAGGCTCGCGCGAATAGCAAGCCTTCCAAAAATTCCAAATTGTACGAGCTATCCTAGGCCGAGAACGAAGTCCCGCATCCGCATCCGCCAGTCGCGTTCGGATTCTCAAACGTAAAGCCCGAGCCCATCATATTCGAAGTATGGTCGATAACCACTCCGTTCAGATACTGAGCCGAAAACATATCGACAAAAAGCTTGATGCCGAACTTGTCCAATATAAAATCGCCCGCCTTCGACTCTTCCTCAACGTTCAGGCTGTACTGAAAGCCCGAACATCCGCCCGGAACAACGCGCACCCGCAGTCCGGCGGTTTCC
>JACDAK010000223.1 GCA_013695495.1 Blastocatellia bacterium
GATCAATAACGTTCTCGGGGAAGCTGACCGAATTCGGTCCCAACGTGCTCAGGATAACCGTAACAAACGTAGGTAATGCAGATGCTGAGGGTGTGATCGAAGCTCGTTATAGCGGGCAATCGCTCAATGCTTTAACGTCAACCGATCTGATCCTGGATGGCCAGACTACTACCTTGCGGTTCTAGGCGGTCTAAGGTTCGATATGAGTGGAGCCCTTCGGGGCTCCGCTTCAAACGTGTAGTTTTATCCAGCCATCTTCCGTTTCTACACGGTAACTCTCAACCGAACAGCGTTTATCCCTGAAGCACACGCCGCTTCGCACGTCGAACATCCATCCGTGCCAGTCACACTCCACGAAGGGACCGCGTAATCGTGAGTCTGCAAGCGGATAGCCCTTATGCGGACAGAAGTTTTCGATGGCATGGAACGTCCCATCAATGTTGAACACAGCGACTTCGGTTCCATCACTCAGCTTCACTGTGGCTCCGCGCCCGGGCGGCACTGATTCGGCCTTTCCAACCGTGACGACACGCCCTTCACGCTGCGGTTTCTTCTTGTTTTCTCTTGGTTTTCCCATCACTCAACTCGAACCATTCTATCGCACTCATCCGCAATTCGACGTCTCGGCGGAGTGAAAGCCGCTTGCTTTCTATTCCAATAAAAAACAAAATAAAGAAAAGGAGACCGAACATGACCGAGGCGTCTGAACAAACGCGAATGCGTTGCCGCGACATAATGACGACAACCGTTAAGACGGCTTCAGCCAGCACCACGCTCCAGGAAGTTGCGGAGATAATGCGCGATGGAGACGTCGGTTCGGTACCCGTCTTAACCCGAGGAAAGCTGGTGGGCATCATCACCGACCGCGACATCGTGGTCCGTGCGACCGCATTGGGAAAGGACCCGTCCACACCAGTTGAAGAAGCGATGACCGGCGAGATCTATTCCGTTGCGCCTGACGATTATTTGTTTGAGGCAGTTCGATTGATGGGTGATAAACAGGTCCGCCGTGTTCCCGTCGTCACTGTCGAAGGTGAACTCGCGGGCATCATCGCGATGGCAGATATTGCATTAGAGATGGAAGACGAACGAAAGATCGCTGAGACGCTCGAAGAGATCTCGAGCGGCGCAGGGTTCTGGGGCCGCAGTTGATAAGTTATCCGCGACGACGATCACCAGTAAAAAGTAATGGCGAAGGCATTTAACAGGCATTTTCAATTTTTGGGGTCGTCAGGCAGCGCTAAGCCTTCGGGCAGGCTCTGGCTCCCAGCGGCGGATGTATATCAGACTCAGGATGGATGGGTGGTAAAGGTTGAGCTAGCCGGCGTTGCTGCGGAAGATGTTGAGATCGAGGTACAGGGCAACGTGCTCTATATCGCCGGCTGCCGCAAGGACCGCTCGTGCGCGGGCGATGTTTCGTATCATCAGATGGAAATCACTTATAGCAGATTTGAAAAGACGTTGAAGTTTCCGGGGGCGATCGACGGCGTTCAACTCGATCATATGTTCGACAACGGTTTACTCATCATTCGCCTCAAAAAGGGTGCATAGGTACTCGAGATATCGATCAAACAGGGATTATGGCTGAAGAAAAAGTAGAAGAGGAACTCACGGTGACCGAGGTGGACTTACCTAACAGCTTTGAGATCGCTATCTTGCCGCTGCAGAACACGACACTTTTTCCGGACACCGTCGTGCCGCTGGCGGTGGGCCGCGAAAGGTCGATGCGCGCGGTAGAAGCCGCTCTCACGACGGAAGAAAAGCTGCTCGGCTGCATCACCACCAAGAAAGAGGGTGTGACCGGTGACGAAGCAAAGTACGAAGACCTCCATCAGATCGGAACAGTCGTGAGCATCAAGCGGATGATGCGAAACGATGGTGTGATGCAGTTGATAGTGCAGGGGCTAGAGCGTATTCGTATCTCTGAATGGATCCAGAACGAGCCGCACCTGCGAGCCAAGATCGAAAAGCTGCCTGAGCTGACACGTACGGATGAAGGCGAGATCGAGGCGTTGAAACGAAATATTCACGGGATGGTTCAGCAGGCGTTGGCCATGCTCCCGCAAGTTCCGCCCGAGATACGCATGGCTGTGATGACGCAGCAGGATCCGGTTCAGCTCTCATATTTTCTCGCCTCGGTCCTCGAACTCGGCTCGGAAACTGAACAGCGAATGCTTGAGGCTGATTCCGTCGAAACGCTTCTGGCAATGACGCACGGTGCCCTTGCACGCGAGCTTGAGATCATGCAGATCCGCTCTAAGATCGCGACCGAAGCCCAAACGGAAATGGATAAATCGCAGCGCGATTACATCCTTCGGCAGCAGATGAAGGCGATTCAGAAGGAACTCGGCGATGACGAAGGCGGCGGCGAAAAGGCAGAAGCCGCACAGCTGCGCGAGCGCCTTGAAACAGCCGACCTGCCCGAGGATGTTCGGAAAGAAGCAGAGCGCGAATTGAAACGGATGGAGGCGCTGCCCCAGTCTGCGCCCGATTTTCACGTCATAAGAACTTATCTTGAATATGTTCTCGAGCTGCCGTGGAACCGGGCGAGTGAAGAAAAATTAGATCTTAATGAGGCACGTAAGATCTTGGATGAAGATCATTACGGTCTGGAGGACGTGAAAGAAAGGATACTCGAATCTTTGGCGGTGGTTAAGCTGCGGCCCGATTCGAAGAGCCCGATACTGCTTTTTGTCGGACCTCCGGGCGTCGGCAAAACATCGCTTGGCAGGTCCATTGCACGCTCGCTTGGGCGCGAATTCGAACGGATGTCGCTTGGCGGTATGCGTGACGAAGCCGAGCTTCGCGGCCACCGCCGAACCTATATCGGTGCGATGCCTGGACGTATCATCCAAGCGCTGCGTCGAGTAAGCGTTAATAATCCGGTGATGATGCTGGACGAGATCGACAAACTTGGAAACGATTACCGTGGCGACCCTTCATCAGCGCTGCTAGAGATACTTGATCCGGCACAGAACAATACGTTCCGAGATAATTATCTAGATCTGCCGTTCGACCTATCGAACATATTTTTTATCGCGACCGCGAACCAGCTCGGGCCAATCCCGATGCCGCTTCGGGACCGCATGGAGATCATTCAGATCGCGGGCTACAGTGACGCAGAGAAACTGAACATCGCTAAGCAATATCTTGTTCCGAGGCAGATAAAGGAGAACGGTCTCACGCTGGACCAGCTCTCGATCACAGACGAAGCGATTAATTTGTTGACTTCGCGATATACGCGAGAGGCAGGGGTGCGACAGGTGGAACGCACCATCGGCAACCTCGCGCGTAAGATCGCGTTGAAAGTGGCACAAGGTTCGGAGGAAAAGTTTGAGATCACCGCGGCAAATGTGCGCGAATTCCTCGGACCGCCGCGTTTTCATCCGGAACAGGCTCGCGAAGAGATGCCCGCGGGCGTTGCAACTGGGATGGCTTGGACCGAGATGGGCGGTGAGGTGCTCTTCATCGAAGCGACCGCGCTTCCCGGTGGAAGCGGACTCACGCTTACCGGACAGCTGGGCGACGTTATGAAGGAATCCGCTCAGGCAGCTCGCAGCTATCTATGGTCTCACGCTGCCGAGTTCGGTATCGATGCCGACATGATCAAGGATAACGGGGTGCATCTGCAT
>JACDAK010000233.1 GCA_013695495.1 Blastocatellia bacterium
TAGATTTACAATCCAGAATCACATACCTGGGGTTTTTAAATAATGACTGAAAAAGAAATTAAAATTGAACAATTTCATTCAGTTCGACCAACAAAGTACCCGCTAGTCGAGCATTTGGAGATTAAACAGGAACTGTCTCGTGAAAGGCTCACCTATGAGATGTCGCTGATGCTTACTTTACGTAGCTCGAATGACTCAGATAGTAGTCGTCTCGTACTATCGTTTTCTAAAGTGAGAAACCTTAAACTCAATCCGGAAAATGCTGAGATTAGTTTCTCACTGCTTTTGATTTTGCCTATGAACGAAGGTTGGGAAGATGTCAGTTTTAGAGTTTTCAACGACGAACAAAATGTAGAGTTCTCGTTTTTTTGTGATGATTTCGAGGCGAATCTTGTTGATAGTCAGGGAACCATTGTTTGAAGCCAGAGGTTGGGACCGAATGCCCAGCCTGTCCGAAGCGGTTCCGATTTGATGATCCGATCCGCTGACGGGAATAGGACAATTGGATTCGACTTAGTGAATTCTCATGGCGACCTGCCTCACATCAATGTCCAAGCTTGGCAGAACACGGTAAGAGGTTGGAGATAAACCACCGGACCCGCCCGACGGATGAAGTTTCTGCGATCGAGCGGCTCCGGCCCGAATGGGTCGGTGCGTCAGGTTTAACACGTCAATTTCGCAACCCCGCCCTGTTCCCTTATACTTACACGTAACGAATGCATGTTCTGAGACAGTTTTGTGCCCCTGTGCTGCGCCGTAAAGCTTTTTGTGCACTTCTGCTTGTGGCCTTTGCGGCCGCCCTGCCTGCGGCAGCCCAGACCAACGACAACATCACCGCCAACACGAACCAGGCTACCCCGCCCGCGTCCCCGACGCCGATCCCTGTGTCGGCGGTGGTGGCGGAGGCGGAAACAGCGACCGCGCGGGCACGCGCGATCCGCAGCACGCTAACGTCTGTTGCAGATGTAACGGCGATCGAGGCCGAACTGCCCGCGCTCCGCGAGCAGGTCAACGAAGCGGACATCACCTCCGCCGAGATGATCAAGTCACCGACGACGCTTGAGGACATTCGCACGGCCGAGCAGCAATGGCAGGCCTTTTCGCGTCGCCTTGCGGGTTGGCGGGCGACGCTGGGCGCACGCATCACGGCGCTCGATAAAGACATCGCGGAACTGGGAACCCTTTCGGAACGGTGGAAGGAAACGCTTGCGGCGCTAACATCACCTTCACCGGCCGAAGAAGGCGTCGGTGAACCCGTGCCGCCCGAGGTTATACAGCGAGCGAATGAGGTAATGGCGACGCTTGCTGATGTACGCCAGCAGGCGGGCGAGCGCCGGTCGGTGCTTATTTCACTTCAATCGCGCGCAAGCGAACTCGAATCGCGTGTAGATGAACGGCGTCAGGAACTCAGCGCTGCACGCGAACAGACCCTCACGAATCTGTTTCAACGCGACGCCGCCCCGATATGGATGATCGGCGAAGAGATCAATCAACCGGCCGACCTGTTCTTCGGCGCCCTCGCATCGTTCAACGATCAGGTCGAAGAGGTCCGCACCTATGTCCTCGCCCGCGTCGATCGCTTTGCTCTGCACGGGCTCGTCCTGATCCTGCTGACATCCGCCCTCTATTGGGCACGCAGCCTCGTTCGTCCCCGTGTTAAAGAGGAGCCAAAGTTAGAAACGGCGGCGCAGATCTTTGAACTGCCGTTCGTTACCGCGTTGATCCTAAGCGTTGTGCTCAGCCGCTGGTTCTATCCGGAGGCACCGAGGCTGTTGAGCGCCGTGATCTGGGCTGCGGCGTTGCTGCCCGTGGTTATTCTTTTGCGCAGGCTGGTCGAACGGCCGCTGTTCATATTCCTGAACATTTTGGTCGTGCTTTTTTTCATCGACCGGCTACGTGAGATACTCGCCGGCCAACAGATATCTGCACGCGTCGTCTTTTTGGCGGAGATGCTCGGCGCGATCTTTTTCCTCGTATGGTTTCTTCGTTCGACGAAGGTGGCCGAGCGGGTGGAGGCACGACACTACCGCATCTTTGAGCTGGTCAGAAAGGTAATTCCGTTTGCTTTGGTGATATTTGCGATCGCGTTCCTTGCGAATGCTTTGGGCTATGTAAGCTTGGCAAACCTCATCGGCAACGGCGTGCTCGGTTCCGCTTATGCGGCGCTCGTCGCCTATACGGCCGTACTTATCGTCAGCAGCCTTATCCTCTTCGCACTGCGGGTGCGGCCGCTTTCCGGCCTCGGTCTGGTCAAAAACAATCGCCCCGTCGTTCGTGACACCGTTACAAAGATCGTACGGTGGGCGGCGTTCATCATCTGGGCACTCATCACCCTCAATCTTTTCTCGATCCGCGAAACCATCTTTGAATACGCACGCGCCGTTCTCGCTTGGGGTTTTTCATACGGATCATTCACCATCACGGTCGGCGACGTCGTGCTATTTATCATCACGATCTGGGTCGCCGTGATGGTCTCGCGTTTGATCAGGTTTGTGCTTGAGGAGGATATCTACCCGCGAGTCGAAATCGGCGGCGGTGTGTCGTACGCCGTCTCGACGATGCTCCATTACACGATCATCGTATTAGGGTTCTTGCTCGCGGTTGCGGCACTCGGAGTTGATTTTTCTAATTTTGCGATCATCGCCGGTGCGGTCGGCATTGGCATCGGATTCGGTTTGCAGAACATAATCAACAACTTCGTCTCGGGACTGATCCTCTTATTCGAACGTCCGGTCAAAGTCGGCGATACCATCCAACTCGGCGAGCACATGGGCTCACTCAAACAGATCGGCTTGCGGGCAAGCGTGCTGCGAACGGTCGGCGGCTCTGATGTGATCGTCCCAAATAGCCAGCTCATCTCTGACGAGGTTATAAACTGGACGATGTACGATAAACAGCGACGCATCGACATCCCAGTAGGTGTTGCGTACGGCACTGACGCCGATCAGGTCCTGGCGATCTTGACCGGCGTCACCACAGGTGTGCACGACATACTAGATGATCCCGCCCCGCGTGCCTTGTTCCTCGCGTTTGGCGACAACTCGCTCGACTTTGAACTCCGCCTGTGGACTGACAACACCGATCGGTGGGTCGCACTTCGCAGCGAAATGATGGTCGCCGTCAACAACGCGCTAAACGAAGCCGGCATCGAGATCCCATTCCCCCAACGCGACCTCCACCTACGATCGATCGACCCCGACGCCGCCAAAAATATCGCCGGCACCGCCGACGAGAGCTAAACTCACCGCCCGCCAAGTGATATATTCGTGCGTATGGCATCCTTTTTCGAAGTAATGATCGAGCGCGACTTTTCCTCCGCCCACCAGCTCCGCGGCTATAAAGGGAAGTGCGAGAACCTGCACGGCCACAACTACAAGATCGAGATCTATGCAAAAGGCGCCGAGCTTAACAATATCGGGCTACTGATCGACTTTGTTGACCTAAAAAAAGCGGCGGACGAGATCGTCAAATATCTCGACCACCGCAATCTAAACGAGTTGCCGCCGTTCGACGAGGAACTCAACCCTTCCGCCGAAAATCTCGCCCGCTACATTTTGGAGTTTCTCAACTCACGCGTCGCGGATGAGCGTGTCAAGGTCCACAAGGTCCGCTGTTTCGAAACCCCCACCAGCGTCGCCACCTACCAGATCGACTAAAGTTTCTTTTCGACCACCCGGTTAATGCCGACGATGTCGCCGTAAGGGAACTCGACTGTCCCGACCTCAACGAAACCGTGCCGTGCGTAGAATTTGCGTGCTCGCGAATTTTCTTCCCATACCCCGAGCCAGATCGCGTCGTACCATTCCTGCCTCGCAGCCGCGATGCAGTGCTCCAACAGAATGTCGCCGACGCCCAGCCCCCAAACCCGCTCCACGAGGTAGATCCGCTTTAGCTCGACCGAATTCTTCGCCACGCCCTGCGCTGTCGACCCACGCAGCAGTTTCGCGTAACCGACGGCTTTTCCGTCCCGCAGGCAAATAAAATACGTCACCCCGTCGTCTGCAAGCTCCGCCGACATCGCATCTTCGCTGAAGGTCTCGCTCAAATAGGTGGCCATGTCCGCCGGTTCGTCCTGCTCGAAATATGCTTCATAGAATGTCACGACACCTACAGCCGCCAGCAGCGGAGCATCGTCGGCTGTGGCCGTCTGTATCACAATGTTTCCACGATCATCAGGCATAAATGTTCGCCGTACTACATTCTAGGACGAAACTTTTCGAGAAAATCACTCGTAACTACAATAGTTCAAAGCCATTTTACAAAAAAAAAACGGGAGAATCGATATGCAAGGTTATCTTAAAAAGTGCCTGAGTTTTCTTTTCGCGTTTACGCTTGTCGTTATGCCGGCGCTATCGACCGCGACATTCGCGCAGACCACCGCCAGCGCGGTACCCAAGATCGAGTTTGAGAAATATACGCTGCCCAACGGGCTTCAGGTCATCCTGCATGTTGACCGAAAGCTGCCGGTCGTCCACGTTAACCAGTGGTTCTACGTCGGCTCCGCAAACGAGCGTCAGGGTCGCAGCGGTTTTGCTCACCTGTTCGAACACATGATGTTTCAGGGTTCGAAGAACGCGGAGAATGAATACTTTGACTACGTCGAAGCCGCCGGTGCCAATCTTCTCGAAGGCGGCGTCAACGGCACAACCAATCAGGACCGTACGAACTATTTCGCAACCGTGCCGTCGGGTAATCTCGAAAATTTGCTGTGGCTTGAGGCCGACCGCCTGGCCACTCTTCCGGAAGCACTGGACCAGACAAAGCTCGACAATCAAATCATGGTGGTCCGCAACGAGCGCCGGCAAGGACTTGAGAACCAGCCCTACGGCCGCTGGTATAAGTTGATGGTTCAAAACCTATTTCCGGTCGGACATCCTTATCACACTGATGTCATAGGCGAACACGAAGACCTTGCGGCATCGAGCCTCGATGACATACGAGATTTCTTCAGGCAGTACTATACGCCAAATAATATGTCGCTCACGATCGCCGGCGATTTCGACCCCGCCGAAGCGAAGAAGCTAATCGAGAAATATTTCGGAACGATCCCTCCCGGCCCTGCGCTCGACCGCCCGGTCAGGGCTCCGATGCAGGTACACACGCAAAAGGTCGTTGAGGTGCGTGATCGCGTTCCCCAGGAGCGAACCTACTTCGGCTTCCACTCGCCCGGATATTTCCAGCCCGGCGACGCGGAAATGACTCTTGCCGCGTCGATCTTAACGACCGGCCTTTCGTCCCGGCTCAACCGCAGCTTGGTTTACGAAAAGCAGCTCGCCTCCAACGTATCGGGCTTTCAGAGCGGCCAACCTCTAACGGGAGCATTCGCCTTATGGGCAACCGCACGCCCCGGTGTTCCGCTTGAGAACGTTGAGCGTGGAGTCACCGACGAGATCGCCAGACTCGCAAAAGAAGGCCCGACCCAGGAAGAACTCGATCGTGCGAAAACACGCTGGGAATATCAGTTCGTATCGGGACTCGAAAGCATCGGAGGCTTCGGCGGCAAATCAGATCGCCTCAACCAATACAACACCTATCTCGGCGACCCGGGCAAATTCGATCAGGACGTCGCCCGTCACCGCGCAGTAACCCGCGAAAGCCTTCGCGCAGCCGTGAACCAATACCTCAATACCGATAAGCGTGTCCTCGTACGATTCCGGCCAGAGCAATCCAGCCGAGCTCTCGATGTCGCAGTTGACCGCACTATAGTCCCGCCTCTCGGCGAAGACCGTCCGTTCCAGGCGCCTGAAGTAAAAACAGCCAGGCTCGAGAACGGCATGGAGATCTTCGTGGTAGAAAAGGCCGAACTTCCTAAGGTTCTTGTCGGCATGACGACCCGTGCCGGCGCCGTTGCCGATCCGGCAGGAAAGGCGGGTGTCGCCGCCATGACGGCTCGAATGATGCGTCGCGGTACCGCCAACCGATCCGCCATCGAGATCGACGAAGCATTCGGTAACTTCGGCACCAACATCAGCGGCATGGCATCGCGTGAGCAAGCCACTATGGGTACCGAGGTCCTCACGCGGGATGTTGGTCCAGCCGTCGAGATCATGGCAGATGTAATAATGAACCCGTCGTTTCCGGCGGATGAATTCGAAAAAGAAAAGCAACTCACTCTTGACGGATTGAAGCAGGCTGAGAACAACCCCAACGCCGTAGCCAATCGAGTCGGAGCGATGATCGCTTTCGGCCCCGATCATGTTTACGGA
>JACDAK010000277.1 GCA_013695495.1 Blastocatellia bacterium
ATATACATCTTCGATACCAGACAGCTCGTTGATGCCAACAAGCCCGCTCTCACGGGTGAGAATGCCGCGAAGATCGACACGGTTCTGAAAGCGCTCTCAAACGAAATGGCAGTCTCCGTAGTCGACACGAACACGATCGCGTTCGGTTTCAGCGATCGTGTGCGAGACATGGTAAGCACCGGTCCCAGAGCTTCGGGCGAGGTCGTCAAGCTTCTAAATCGAAAGCCGTTCGCGCTAATGAATTTCGCCGGGTCCGTACCGGCTGGGATGAGTGCCCTGTTGCCGCTGGATAACGATGAGCTCGGAGCTAACATCGATTCGATCCGTTACATGTTCGGTGCGGCGGATTCAGATGATACGGGCACAACAGTAACCATCACCGCCAAAACACAGCAGAGTTCACAGGCCCAGGGCCTTCTGGAAACTATCGATGGGCTAAAAATGCTAGGTAACATGCTGCTCGGAAGCTCAAAGCGCGAAGATCAGCAGATGTATGCTCGGCTTATCCAAAACGTGCAGATCTCGCGCAGTGGTACCGAGGTTAGTCTCGACCTGAAGGTCGTGCAAACCGATGTGAATACGCTGGTGGGAATGATAAAGTAACCTTAGAAGCGCCGCCGGCGACGGAAGCCCCCGCCTCCGCCGCCGGTACTCGGCGACACGCGATCGATCTCTTTGTTGTAATTCCCCTCTTCATCAAACAGCGGATAGAGTTGCAAATCAGCCGATAGGTATGCCGCCCGAAGCTCCACAGGCCGCGCACCGCCGCGATTGATCACCCGCACCTTGCTTCCGCGAACGTCCTCTATCCACCGTGCAAACTCTTCAGCCTTCCCGACCGTAGCCGACAGCAGCAGCATCCTGATCCGCGGCGGCGTCAAAATGATCGCCTCTTCCCAAACGTGTCCCCGCTCTTCATCCGACAGATAATGCGCCTCATCCAAGATCACAAAATCCGTCGTCATCTGCGTTCCCTCGCGCATCGAATCAAACAGCTGATTTCGATAGATCTCCGTCGTCCCCACGATCAGCGGGGCCCCGTAATTCTCCTTCCGGTCCCCGGTCAATATGCCGACGTTCTCCGCCCCGAACTCCAATGAAAACTCCGCATATTTAGAGTTCGTCAACGCCTTCAACGGAGTCGTATACCAAGCCCGCTGCCCATCCGCCAACAATCGTCGTATCTCCTCCCGCGCGATCCAGGTCTTTCCGCTCCCGGTCGGAGCCGTCACCAGCACGTCCTCAGTCTTTATCGCCTCAAGTGCCTCGATTTGAAAATCATCCGGCTTAAACGGCTGCGGTTTCGGCACACCTATCCCGCTCAGCAACTCCTTCACCGCCTCCACACTCTTCTTGCTGAAAGTCGGTTGGGGCCGCCGGGAACTTTCTTCCGCAATTTCTCGTTTATCTGTTCGTTCTCTATTAGGCGCAGCTTTGCCTCGGGGACGACGGTCGTTTCGACGATGTTCGCGTTTCGGACGGGGCATAACCGTGTATGTTAAATGTTTGAATCTACAAAGTCTATTTTCTTCCAATCAAAGGGGGAAAGTGCTAAAATCTGATTTTGCGTCGCAACTAAAATGCGGTGCTGTGCGTCTAAATTTACGCAGTTTCAAAGACAGTTTTCATAGGGGTCGTTAGACATATGTTCGAGCCGCATTTATCAAATACTGAAGTAGAAGTGGAGCAGAAACCCGACGCCACGGAGCCCGCAATTTTCGAGCAATACGAGATCAAGCCGTGGGAATTTACCCCGCGGATCTATAAGATTCTCGCGGGTTCGGCGATTCTGAATTTGCTGATCGTCGCCGTTTTCGCACAGACCAACATTCTCACGATGAAGGGCTGTGCAAGCCCTTTCGTCGGCCGCGTTTGCCAAGTTCTCGACACCGTCTACATTGGCGCGATGCTCTACGGCACCGAACGCGATTACGTAGATGTAGCTTATGAACGGATCGACCTCGGCAACGCTGACATCACATTCATTGACGTTAGCGGCCAGGGTCCGCAGCTTACTTACCCTGAAGGCTATTTCCAGATCGCGAACCCAGAGCAATATGCAGCACTGGTGGCTCAAGCTGACGGGCTCGACAGCGGATTTTCACCGCTGGGCCCAACACCGCCACCCGCCACTGATCTGTTCAAAACGACGCCGAGGCTTCCGCGCTCTAATCGGAACATCGTCCGCGGCGCCGAGCCGAAATCGCCATTCGAGATCGAGGGTGATGAGGACGAGACTCCGACGAACAATAACACGCGTCGGCCAGGTCGTGGAACGACGGCGAATGCAAACACCGGCAATAACAACGCTGACGTGGCTCAAGCCAACAACAATACACAGACCGAAGTAGTGATTCCGACCGGCGTCGACATCAACCGACGTCCTATGGTTGATCTTGGCAATTACGTCAACGAGCTTCAGCAGAATAACGAGATCAATCTTCAGGCGGAGTTTGTCGTTGACGCCCAAGGCAGGCTTGATAAGGACGGGAGGCTCGATCCTAAAACCTTCCGCTATACCGTCGCAAAGAGTCCGGAGGAAAACATGGTCTCGGTCGTTCAGGAATCGATCGAAGCCTTGAACGTCGCCGGTTATCTCCAATATTTGAAGGATCTGAGCGGTAAGGACCTGAGGCTTCAGATCCGGCAGGATGCTGAAAACATCACGGGCATCGTGCAATCGGAAATGGAGTCGGACACCCGTGCGCGGTCGATCAAAAGTGCCATCGATCTTGCGATCAGCATCGCGAAAACGCAAAAGACGGGTCCTAATGCAACTCAGAACAATAAGGACGAGCTTATCCTGCTTGAAGGTACGAAGATAGAAACTGACGGCCGGCGTGTTATCATTCGCTTTTCGCTACCGAAGGGGGTTGCTCATCCGATGATCCAGCGAAAGCTCGCCGAGCAAGCTGCAGAAGCGAACAAGCCAAGCGGTAATGCCGAGGTTCGCTCCGACAGCAGCACCGCCGCACGTTAACCTGTGAAAGAACGACGCAACAACAATTCCCTCCTTGTCCTAACTACACTCGGCGTCTATCTCGGCCTTCTGATGGTCGGTGCCACGCCGGGTGTCGTAGCGCAGCAAGGTGCGATGTCCCGCAACTTTGAGTTGAGCGAAGAGGTTGACCTTAAGGACGATCTCGACCTCGATCCCGCAGCGGAACAAGAGGCCGACGAGATCGCCGAGTTTGAACACCTTTTCACCGAAAGTTCGGTCGAGTCGCTGGTCAGCGTCTATCTCGTCCATCTCGCACTAGACAGCCATGCGGTTGCCGGTACTCAGCTGAACGTCGCCGTTCATCATCACGTAGTTCCACAGCCAGATCTTACACAGCGATCCGCACATTGGCCCAACGATGTTCTGAACTCGCCTTCAACGAACATATCATCCCTCGCCAGAGCCGCTCTTTAGCTCAATTCCGAGACGCAAAGCAGCGGCGAGTCGCAGATCACCCCGATTCTTCTCGCTATTTCCAACGTATTTTTTTGATATCAGAGTTGCGATTGAATCGCCGTTCGTTCAAAGTGAAAACTTTGTTTACTATCGTGTAAGCAGACGGACGCGGATCCAGCTCTGAGACATTAGAGGGAAAAATGGCAGTCAACAGTTTTGCAGACAAAATGGTTAAGAAGATATTCGGCTCAAGCAGCGATGTCTTCCTAAAGAAGGTTAAACCGATCGTTGCTGAGATCAACGAATGGGAACCTGATATCCAAAAGCTCTCAGACGATGAGCTAAAGGCACAAACCCCCAAACTCAAAGAGATGATCGCCCGTCGGCTTGAGGGCATGGATGATAAGGCCGTACGCCGTAAGGCCGAGCAGGAGATCCTTCACGAGCTTCTACCGGAGGCATTCGCCACGGTTCGCGAAGCGTCCAAACGCGTTACCGGCATGCGTCACTTCGACGTTCAGATGATCGGCGGCGTCGCGCTTCATCAAGGCCGAATCGCCGAGATGCGTACCGGTGAAGGTAAAACGCTGGTGGCAACGCTTCCGTCGTATCTCAACGGCCTCACCGGCCGCGGGGTTCACGTCGTAACCGTCAACGATTATCTCGCTTCGCGCGACGCTGAATGGATGGGCAAAATCCATCAGTTCCTCGGCCTTCGCGTCGGCTGCATCCAGAACGACATGGATGACGTCGAGCGTAAAGACGCCTACGCCTGCGACATCACCTACGGCACGAACAATGAGTTCGGCTTCGATTATCTTCGCGATAATATGAAGTTTGACGTCGAATCACTCGTCCAGCGCGATCACTACTACGCGATCGTCGACGATGTCGACTCGATCCTTATCGACGAAGCCCGTACGCCACTCATCATCTCGGGTGCGACCGACGAGGCGACCGACAAATACTACGTCGCAAACGAAGTGATCCCGCGTCTCGAAAAAGGCGAAAAGAACGAAGAGACAAAGGTCACGACGGGTGATTACCTCGTTGATGAAAAAAATCACTCTGCTGTCCTCACAGAAGAGGGTGTCGCCAAATCCGAGCGGCTTCTGGGAGTAGAGAACCTCTACGATCCGGGCAATATGGACCTTCTTCACTGCGTGGAGCAGGCCCTCAAAGCCCACACGCTCTACAAACGCGACCACCAGTACGTCGTGCAGGAGAACGAAGTAATCATCGTTGACGACTTCACCGGCCGCCTTATGCAGGGCCGTCGCTGGTCCGATGGGCTTCACCAGGCCGTCGAGGCAAAAGAAGGCGTAAAGATCGAACGCGAGAACCAAACCCTAGCAACCATAACGCTTCAAAACTACTTCCGCATGTACGAAAAGCTGTCCGGTATGACGGGTACAGCAGAAACAGAAGCGGAAGAGTTCGGAACAACTTACAACATCGACGTTGTAATGATCCCCACCAACCGTTCCATGGTCCGCAAAGATCATTCCGATATGATCTATCGCACGCTGCCCGAAAAGTGGGACGCCGTTGTCGATGAGATCAAGGAACTGCACGAACAAGGACGCCCCGTTCTGGTCGGTACCGTTTCCGTCGAAAACTCAGAGCTCATCGCCAGCCGCCTTCAAAAGGTCGGCATCAAGCACAACGTCCTCAACGCTAAGTATCACGAACGCGAAGCCGAGATCATCGCGCAGGCTGGCCGCAAGGGCGCAGTTACTATCGCCACGAACATGGCCGGCCGCGGTACTGACATCCTGCTCGGCGGCAACCCGGAAACATTGGCTGAGGAATATCTCAAGCGCCAGGAGATCAACCCCGCCGAGGCGACACCCGAGCAGTTTGAGGAATCGCTGCGCAAAGCAAAAGCCGTCGTTGAGGCCGAGCACAAAGAGGTCGTCGATGCGGGCGGTCTCCACATCCTCGGCACTGAACGCCACGAATCGCGACGCATCGATAACCAGCTACGCGGTCGTGCCGGCCGCCAGGGCGACCCTGGCTCTACACGATTCGTACTTTCACTGGAAGATGACCTGATGCGAATCTTCGCCGGCGACAAGGTCCGCTCCATGATGGAATGGCTCGGAATGGAGAAGGGCGTTGCGATCGAATCGCGGACCGTTTCTAAGCAGATCGAGCGAGCGCAGAAGGCGGTAGAAAATCGTAACTTTGAAACACGTAAGCACGTTCTCAAATATGACGACGTGATGAACAAACAGCGCGAGACGATCTACGGCCTCCGGCGCCAGTTGATGTTCGAACCCGAGCATCGCGAATACCTCTTGGGTGAAAACGGCGTCGCACGAGACCTTCTTCACGACCTCACCGATCACTTCCTGCCGCTTACATCGGCGCCTGATCTTTGGCAATTCGACACCTATGCTGCGGAGATAGCCAGTATTTACGCAATAGACCCGGCGGTTGACGCAGGTGTCGACTTCAAGACAATGAATCCTGATGAGATACAAGAGGCGATCTGGAAAAAGGCATCTGCGAATTATGCCGAGAAAGAAAAGATCGCTGGCGACGAAAGCCTGCGTGCCTACGAGCGTTACATAATGCTCAACATTATCGATTCGCAGTGGAAGGACCATCTGGCCTCGATCGATCAGGTGAAACAGGGGATCGGGCTTGTCGGCTATGGCCAAAAGGATCCGCTAGTGGAGTATAAGAAGCAGTCGTTCGAGATGTTCCAGGACATGCTCGACCGCATCGACACCAACACGACGAAGGCTCTCTTCCACCTCGAGATCGTCACCCGAGACGAGCAGGACGAGCGAGAAAGACTCGAACGGCTCGAACAGCAGCGTGCCCGCCGCCAGGCTGCCGGTATGGCGTTCACTGGTGCGATGGCCGGAGCCACTGCTGCTGGCGAAGAAGCGATGCGAAACACGCCATTTGTTCGCGACACTCCTAAGATGAAGCCCAATCAGCCGTGCTATTGCGGTTCGGGCAAGAAATTCAAAAAGTGTCACGGCGCGGGGATGTAGTTTCCGAGCATCGGACAAAACAAAGGCGGCCGAGTTCATTCGAACCCGGTCGCCTTCTCTACTCTGCGAGTTACTGGTTTACTTCGAGAGCTTCATCAAGCTTCCATCGCCACTGATCCGTCGGTTGCCGGCAACTTTTTCTGCGCGTTCCATTACCCGCAGCATGTTCTCGCCAAGCACCTTGCGAACTTCCTGCTCCGTGTAACCGCGGCGAAGCATTTCGTAGGTAACTAACACGGTGTCTTCCGCTCCTTGCATTGGCGCGGGCAGCACCGGCACTCCGTCGTAGTCTGATCCGAGCCCGATGTGGTCAATACCCGCGATCTTCTTGATGTGATCCATGTGATCGACGATCTTTGTATAAGAGGTGATCGGAATGGGGTTCGCGGCCATCAGTTCCCTTTCTGCTGCTAGGAATGCCTGTTGGTCGGTGCCGTGCTTTTCTCTTAGCGCCGCAATCTGCGGGCGAAGCCTTTCGGTTCGTGCTCGTGCCGCATCCCAATATTCCTGATCGAGAAACGTTGGATAGAACACGACCATGATGATACCGCCGTTCTCGGGGAGCCGCTTGATGACTTCGTCCGGAACCCCGCGGGGATGGTTGATGCCCATGCGTGTCGCTGAGTGAGAGAAAATGACAGGAGCTTTACCAATGTCGAGCACATCGTGCATCACCTTATCCGAGACGTGCGAAAGGTCGACAAGCATCCCAAGCCGGTTCATTTCGCGGATGACCTCTTTACCAAAGTCGGTCAAGCCATTGTGCCGCTGCTCGTCGCAGCACGCGTCTGCCCAATCGTTAGTATTGTTGTGCGTCAGCGTCATGTATCGGATGCCGAGCCGATAGAAATTTCTAAGTGAGTAAAGCGAATTTTCGATGGCGTGGCCGCCCTCGATCCCCATCAGGGCGCAGATCTTGTTCTGCTTCTTTGCCTGGCGGATCTGTGCGGCGGTGGTGCACATCGTGAGATCGTTGGGGTAACGCTCGGCTGCGCGATTGACCACGTCGATCATCTCCATTGCTCTGCGCATCGA
>JACDAK010000296.1 GCA_013695495.1 Blastocatellia bacterium
CCGCACGGACTAAGCGGGGATTTTAAGGCGATGCTGACAAGTAGAACAACGAAAAGTGTGGGATGTGTGAGGTCAGTTTTGGGGAGTCAGCACCTCAAAACTTTTCCCTCACTAATAGAAACATACGATCATATAAACCGAGGTTTCAGAAGATCGCGGAAAAAATATCGACTTTGATGATAATTTCGCCTATTCTAGATTAAATTAGCAGATCATTTAGGTTCAATCTTGCCGCAGGTTTGATCCGGCAAGGTACTCATCGACAGACACTTGGAAGGAATATATCCATGAAGTTTTTATCCGGCAGACCTATTACTTTTGGAGCGATAATATTAGTAACTTTTTTTTGCGGTTTAGCGATCTTTTCGTTAAGTAGCGGAGCAGGATCCACGGTCGAGCGAGTCGACGGAGAAATTTTCGTCAAGCGGGGAGGCGATTTCCAGGCTGCCCTTAACCAGGCTCGCCCGGGCGAAACAATTAAACTAGAGGCTGGCGCCACGTTTACCGGACCCTTTACATTACCTTCGAAGAAGGGGGATTCCTTCATTACAATTACGAGTAGTGCGGATGCGAACGACCTTCCTACTGAAGGTGTCCGGGTGGACCCAGGAATGCACTCACGAGCATTGCCAAAGCTTATATCTGCGACCGTCGAGCCGGTGGTGCTGGCTGTCGACGGAGCTCATCATTATCGATTTGTAGCGGTGGAGTTCGGTGGGACGAAAGATGGGGTCGGCAACATCATTCAACTCGGAACTTCGCAGGAAAAGCGGATCGAAGACCTCCCTCATCACATTGAATTCGACCGCGTGTTCATTCACGCTACTTCCCCACTTGGCCAACGCAGGGGAATTGCTGCCAATGGAAAATTCGTAAAGATCATCAACAGCCATATCGAGGGAATCCGTCGCAAGGGTGACGAAAGCCAGGCAATCGCCGCGTGGTCGACCGATGGCCCGATCGAGATTGTCAACAATTATCTTGAAGCTGCGGCTATCAATATTTTATTCGGCGGCGGGGCGCCAGTGTTGCCGCTGGTCCCTACCGACTGTATCGTTAAGGATAACCACCTCAACAAACCTATCGAATGGAAAGGGACTGACTGGGTGGTGAAGAATCTTTTTGAGATCAAGAACGGCAAGCGAATTCGCATTGAGAATAACTTGATGACCCACAACTGGGGGATGGGGCAAGATGGCATGGCTGTACTTTTTACGACGCGAATGGACAGCGGCGAGGCGACCGTTATCGAAGATATAACGTTTACCGGGAACATCGTGCGGGGTTCGGGCGGGGCTCTGAGCGTAATGGGCGGAGAGGGGGCCGGCGGGCGTCGACTTACTGTTTCAAACAATGTATTTGAGGATATCGACGGCTCAAAATGGAACAGTGCCGGGCGATTCATGAAAGCCAGCGATTGGGACGGACTCGTGATAGACAATAATACTATTTTGCAAACTGGGAACATCTCTGTCGCTTGGGGAGAGTCGGTGAAGGGATTCGTGTTCCGAAACAATATCGTGTTTGAAAATGAATACGGCTTCGCGGGCGACGGGACGAGGCCCGGACGAGACGTGATCGAAAAATACTTTTCGAATGGTGAGGTGCGGGGAAATATAATCATCGGCGGCAGCGATCGTAATTATGACCGAACTAATATATTATTGCCGTCGATAAGCGGGATTCAGTTTCGGGATCCTGGGAATGGCGACTATCGGTTGGCGGCGGATAGTCCTTATCGGCGTCGAGGAGTGGGGGGGACGCATATCGGAGCTGATTTGGACCCGCGGACTGTGGGACGGTCGATGGTTCCGTAGTCATGCCCCCGTAACCCGGATGCTGACAAACGGACGTGCGCCGATTCGAGTAGATCGAACATTCGTTCGGCGCTAATGCCCCGTGGTCGGACACGAAAATTTCTATGTAAGATCGATAACACTATGCCGGTCGGCGAACCACCTCTACCGAGCACTGGGCGCGGGCGGCCACTGCAGACGAAGTACTGCCGATGAGGAAGCGTTCGAGTCGGCTGCCAAAGGCATTTGCACCGAGGAAGATCGCATCGGCATTCCAGGCCTCGGCTTCTTCGATGATCTTTTTCTTCGGATTGCCGTCGACGACTTTCAACTCTGCCGCACATCCTATGGCTCTGAGCTTTTCGAGTGAGTCGGAAGCAAGTTCTTCCAGCCATGATCTTTCTGCATTATTGACTTCGTCGATCGCACGAGAGATAGGCGGGACAAAACGGCCGATCGCGGTCGGGTGAACGCCATCCGCTACGGCTACAAGCTGCACTTCGGTTCCTGCAGGCCAGTTTCTTTGCGCAACCGCACCGACTGCGGCTTGAGCCCCCTTGGAACTGTCAAAGCCGATAGCGATGCGGATGGGCGACTCGTCGACATTTATGCGGCCGCGAGCTACGCGAACCGAACATTTTGCTTCCGTTACGACCTTCTGCGAGATGCTGCCGAGAAGTAACCGACCTAACGCCGTCTGGCCTTGCGATCCGACAATAATCAGGTCCGGGTTGATCTCATCGGCAATCGAGAGCAATTCCCAAGATGGCGAGCCGTAGGTGGCGCGAGTTTCGATCGTCCAGCCCGGTAAGATCGACCTCGCGCGTGATTCGGCGTGTGCGACAAAGGTTTGGACCTCTGCCAACGCGCGACGGCCCTTCTCTCGATGGTGCGCGACAAGCTTTTCGAGAGCCGGATCGTTATCAGAATCACCTTCGGGGGGGAGCCAGATCTCTGCGACGGAAGCGATCAGAGCCTCGCCCGACTCGGGGAGTCCGGCCCGTGCAAGGTCGTCTATAGCCGCTTCCGCGCATCGCGAACCATCGTATGCAATCAGTATCTTCATTCTTATCTCAATTGAATTCTACACGTCTCCGCGGACAATCACGACCGTACAAGGAGCATGGTGAACGATGGCCGATGAAACCGAGCCGAGAAGCCTTCCCCAAAAACCGCGGCCATGTGACCCGACCACGACAATATCAGCGGGCCACGAGTTGGCGAGGTCGACGATTCGCGTAGCAGGTTTTCCGCGAGGGATCGCTGTGGTGATGGCTGCGTCCGGGCACGAACTGCGGAAGATCTCGGCGGCTTCTTGAGCGAAGTGTTCCGCCTGCTTTTTCGCCGCATCGACCATGTCCTGGTAGTACTCGGGCGCGAGAGCGAAAGGTTCGCTAGCAAGCACCGGAACATCTTCATAGACCGAGACGATACGGATCTCGACGCCGCTGTTTTTTCCGAATAGCTCACAACACGCCTGTGCAGCATTACGGCTGAAGTCCGACCCGTCGGTCGCTAACATTACTTTCATTTCATTCTCCTAGAATCGGTCATGAAGCAACCGGCATGCCTTCATCTAGGCACAACGGTTGCTCCGTATACAAAACAGCGCGAGTCCGCTGTGGTATATTTGGCTATTGTAACAATCCGTCAAGGGGGCGAGTAAAGGAGCTTTTCTTATGATCGAAGTAGAAGACATGCGCACCGATGAGATCAACGACCTTCTTTCACGCCGGAACTACGGGCACTTGGGGTGTGCAGAGGACGGCCAGCCGTATGTTGTACCTGTGCACTACGCCTATGACGAACCGGCGATCTATATCTACACTACCGAAGGCAAGAAGTCTGAGATCGTCAAAGATAACCCTTTAGTATGCCTGCAGGTCGAAGAGGTCGAGGATAACCAGAACTGGAAAAGCGTCCTAGTAAATGGCCGTGCCGTGCACGTGACGTATCCTGCAGAGCGTAACCGTGCGCTAGAGCTTATCACCAAGGTCAACCCGACCCTTACGCCCGCAGTCAGTATCCGGTGGATGGACAGTTGGGTTCGTGAGAATGTCGAAGTGATCCTACGAATCGATTCGAGGACGAAGACCGGCCGGGCGAGCGTGGACCGCAGCGGCAACGAGAAGCCCTTTTCGTCAAAACATCGCGACACTCAGTAGCTCTTACGTCTAACCTCGTCGCGCCGCACCCCTCAATTCTTTACTACCGCGAATAATTCCGCGCTTTCTGACCAAAGGCGCCGACCGTTCCACGGCTAATCTCTCTAACCTAGCCTATAATCAACAGTTAGCGTTGGTATGTGCGTTGCAATTACATTTTGCGAGAGCTCGCTAAGCTCCGGAGGATTATAGAGATGATGACCAAACTTTATTTTGCGTTGTGGGCTGTTTTGACAGTTATCGCAGGCGGCATCGCTTTAACCGGCAACCTGACCGAAATGGCATTAGTGATTTCAGGATTTTTCGCCTTTGGGATGACTTTCATGGGAATGATGTCTGTACTTCCCACCGCCGTTCACGATTCGCTTGTAAAACATTGACGTGCTAACCCCCCTAAGCTTGCTGCGAACTTGTTTCGCGGCAGCGATGAGGATCGAGTTCTCCAGAGTGCAGGGCCGGGTTGCTCGATCCTCTTCTTTTTGCCTGCCGAACTGGTTGAATTCTCTTGATTTGGCTTGAAGGTAAGAGTAGATTAGAAGTAACGGGGAAATCATTCGGTCTGCGCATGCCGCGTCGATCGGAGAGGTTCCGTGATGCTGCCTCACAGCATGAGAACACAATAAGGTGTTCACCCGGTTTAGCGTAGGCCCGGAACCGGGGTGAAAAAGCGACGCCCCACATGCCAAGAAAACACGATAGGTATCCATTTTTAGTTGAGATCGTACTTCATTCCGCATCGGGCAGAAGAAGCGTTCGAATTAGCGATATAAGCCGCGGAGGCTGTTACATCGACACGATATCGACCCTGATGAACGGTGAACCCGTTTCGTTCGAGCTCGTCCATCCGAATGGTGATCGTCTCGCATTTGCGGGTGAGGTTTGCTATTCGTTCGAACAACAAGGCTTTGGCGTAAAATTTACCGACCTCGGTGACGCTCAATTAGAATTCCTCGAACGCATCCTTCCGGATTCTGCATCCTAGCCGGCAAATATTGACTTTTCTCTCGTAAAGCATATAGTTGCAGCAAAACTATATCGGCACGGAGAGAATTAATGGACCCCAACGAAAGTCATTTGAACGCGGAAGTCGTCATGGGCGGCGAGAGCGGAAACGTCATAGACGAGCCCCCTTTCCACATACTTTTTCTCGGCAACTGGAGCGGCGACGGCAGCAAAACTGCTGTAGCTGAGAGGCGCCGGATCGAGATCGATCGCGATAATTTTGACGAGACGATCGCTAAACTGGACGTTCGGTTGAACCTGGAGTTCGAGGGCGGGCGTTCTCTAGATTTGGAATTCAGCGAACTCGAAGATTTTCATCCGGACCAGCTTTTCCGAAGAGTCTCGGCGTTTGGCGAGCTCCGCGATCTTCGTCGTCGCTTGAACAGCGAGAGCACCTTTGGTTCGGCTTCTCGCGAGGCGAAGGCCATGTTCGAGATCTCCGAATCAAGGTATGATGCGGGCGAAGTGCGTGAGAGTGCGCCGCTAGCCGACAACTTGCTCGACGCCATCCTTTCAGGCGGTGCGGGTGAAAAAAACCCTGCGGGGTCGCATGTTTCTGCAGATCTCAACAAGCTGGTCGAGGGTCTTGTCAGGCCCCATCTTGTGTCGATCGACGAAGGAGATCAGGCGCAGCTCTTGGCAGCCGTCGATCAGGCAACCAGTGAGCTAATGCGGGAGATCCTCCACAACAAACGTTTTCAGGAGCTCGAAGCTGCCTGGCGCGGGCTGTATTTCTTGGTTAGACGGACGGAAACGTCTTCAGACCTCAAGATATTCATATTCGACTTGAGCAAAGACGAACTGCTTGAAGATCTGAGATCGGCCGAATCTTTGAACGAGACAATGTCGTTTCGAAATTTGGTCGCGAAACCCATTCAGGACGGTGAACCCTATGCTGCCCTCTTCGCAAACTATGCATTTGCGCCTGAAGTCGATGATATCGCAGCATTGATGAGGATAAGTGCGATCGCCGCTGCGGGTACGTCCCCGTTTATTTCGCACATGCGGCCGGACGTTCTGGGTGTTCGTTCCCTTTCCGAGAACCCGGATGCGAAACTTTGGGGCATATCACCTGATACGGCTGTAGGTAAATCATGGCAGACATTACAGTTACAGGCCGATGCGGAAAGTCTTGGCATGGTGATACCGCGCTTTCTGGTGCGGCTGCCGTACGGCTCTGACACTGATCCTGCCGAATGCTTTGATTTCGAGGAATTCGACGGAGTGCCGACCCACGACGACTATTGTTGGGCTAATGGGAGTTTCGTAGCGGCCCATTTGCTGGCGGAAACGTTCAGCAGGTCGGGGTGGGACATGAGCCGAACCTTCGTGCAAGACGTAGAAAGGCTACCGGTGCATGTCTATCAGGACGGTACCGAGTCAATATACAAGCCTTGTGCAGAAATACTCATGACGCAAGAAGGTGCGGAGCGTCTGATGAAATTTGGACTAATGCCATTGATCTCTTACAAGAACACCGACCGGATAAAGCTTGGAAGGTTTCAGTCGGTAGCAGACACGGCACTGAAAGGGCGTTGGCGATAGGCGAAACTCTTGGCAAAGTTCACCGGGTGAATTACAATCAAAGATTCTGAAACGGCGGCGACGGTCGCTGTTTTATTTTAAAGAGATGTTCGACGAGAAATTTGACGTCATTGTAGTGGGGGCAGGTCACGCGGGCTGCGAGGCGGCGTCTGCCGCTGCGCGTCTTGGCGCCCGCACCGCGCTCGTGACGATAAATCTCGATCTGATCGGGCAGATGTCTTGTAATCCGGCTATTGGTGGAATCGCTAAGGGGCACGTAGTAAGGGAGATCGATGCGCTGGGCGGTGTAATGGCCAGAGTGATCGATCGTACCGGGATCCAGTTTCGGCTGTTGAACCGCTCACGAGGCCCAGCGGTGCAGTCGCCGCGAGCTCAGGCCGATCGAAGCCTTTATCGCACGGAAATGCGCCGAGTTTTGGAAGCGACGAGCGAACTTTATCTGCGTCAAGGTCTGGTGGTCGACTTAATTGTTGATGACAAAAGGGTTATAGGTGTTGAACTCCAGGACTCACGTCGTTTGGCGGCGAATGCGGTGGTGATAGCTACCGGCACTTTCCTAAACGGCACTATTCATACGGGCACGCATACTTACTCTGGCGGTCGGGGCGGCGAACCAGCATCGATCGAACTTGCGGACGCTTTGCGCCGACACGGTTTCCCGGTCGGAAGATTGAAAACGGGAACGCCGCCCAGACTTGATGGACGGACAATTAATTGGGAAGCTTTCGAACCGCAGTCTGCCGATGAGGTTCCGGTGCCTTTTTCGTTTTCGACTGAAGAGATCGAACAGCCGCAGATTCAGTGCTTTATCGGGTACACGAGCGAAAAGCTTCATGAGACCATACGCGACAATCTTGATCAGTCACCGTTGTATTCAGGGAAGATCAAAGGAGTGGGGCCTCGGTATTGCCCATCGATCGAAGATAAAGTCGTGAAGTTCGCTGAGAAGGACCGTCATCAGCTTTTCCTTGAGCCCGAGGGTCATAATACGAACGAAGTCTATCTGAACGGGTTCTCTACGTCGCTGCCTTCGTCTCTTCAGGGGAGGCTGCTGCGGATGCTGCCGGGTTTCGAACACGTCGAGATCATACGACCGGGATATGCGATCGAATACGATTTTATCGATCCCCGCGAGCTGAATCGTTCAATGGAATCGAGCCGGATGGAGGGCTTGTTTCTTGCGGGGCAGATAAACGGGACAACCGGTTATGAGGAGGCGGGCTGTCAGGGACTGATGGCAGGAATAAACGCGGCTTTCTTCACGCAAAAGCGACCACCCCTGGTTTTGCAACGAGATGAGGCGTATATAGGCGTTTTGATCGATGATCTTATCCGCCATGGCGTTGATGAACCTTATAGGTTATTTACATCTCGAGCAGAAGCTCGCCTCATGCTGCGGCATGACAACGCTGATCAGCGCCTTAGCTTTCACGGTAAAGCGACCGGCCTGATAGGCGACTCGGAGTGGGAGAGGTTTAATCGAAAGCGGGACCGCATTGCCGCGCTGCGAAATACACTGGAAACTACCAGGTATAAACGTTCGTCCATCGAATATGCCGCGGCGGCGCAGATAATTGGAGCTGAATTAGGAGACGCCTTCACTCTTTCGCAGTTGGCCATGAGACAGGGTGTTCAGCTTGATCTGATCGAGCGGTTGTTGCCTAGTGAGATTCGTTCCGAGATTCAGAAAGGTGAACTCGAATCAGCTTTCGCGGATTCGTTGTATTCGGGTTACATTGAGAAGCAGAAGGCGGCTACGGACCGAGTAAACCATCATGACTCCCTGAATGTGCCTGACGGATTCTGTTTCAGCTCAATCGGTGGACTGTCGAATGAGATGATTGAGCGGCTCGAAAAGGCGCGGCCACGGACGTTTGCTCAGGTGCGGACTATTGGCGGCCTCACGCCGGCAGCACTCTCATCTGTTTTGGTACATCTCACCGCGAAGAAGCCCTCTACGAATTAGTGTGGTACGTTCCACAACCTCTTTATGGGAAGAATTATAG
>JACDAK010000310.1 GCA_013695495.1 Blastocatellia bacterium
GAGTCGGATGTTCGGATAGCGGCTCGCGGCTTTCGTATTGTAAACTTAGCGTTTTGTTATGACACTTGGAATTGCGGTTGTGGGGTTGGGCGGTGCTGTCGGCACGACGATGGCGGCGGGGATCGAGCTGCTTCGGCAGGGTGCGATCGACAAGCGCGGGCTGCCGCTGGCGGAGGTCAATGCTGGCGTGGCGGCCTATGAAGATATCGTCATTGGCGGCTGGGATCTGTTTCCGGAAGATCTTGCGGCGGCTGCCGAGGGGCACGACGTTCTGACGCACAAGCAATTTGTCGCGGCGGAAGCTGCTCTAAGCCAGATCATTCCTTGGGAGGCGGTCGCGGACACGCGGTTTTCGCCGTTGGTGGATGGTTCGAACAAGGTCGGGGGGACGTCGCATCGGGCGGCGGTTGAGAAGATCAGTGCGGATATCGGCGCGTTTAAGGCGCGATACGATTCTGTGGTTGTGATCAATCTTGCATCGACGGAAAGATCGGGACGCGGGTTTGATTCGCTTGCGGAATTTGAACAAGCGCTCGATGATGACTCGCCTGAGGTTTCGCCTGCGATGCTTTACGCATATGCAGCGATCCGCAGCGACGTTCCTTACGGTAATTTCACGCCTTCGCAGGCGGCGGACATGCCGGCGTTGATCGAATTTGCAAAACAGCGGGGCGTACCGATCGCGGGCAAGGACGGAAAGACCGGGCAGACCTTTATCAAGACTGTGCTCGCACCGGCGCTTCGTTCGCGCGGGCTGCATGTGGATGGGTGGTACTCTACGAATCTGCTTGGGAACCGGGACGGGCTAGCGTTATCGAACGAGGACTCGCTGGCATCGAAGGTCGCAACGAAGCACAGCGCGTTGGAAGACATTCTTGGCTACCCGGTCGCAGATCACATCATAGACATCAAGTATTACCGGCCGCGTGGGGACGACAAGGAAGCCTGGGACAACATCGATATTTCGGGCTTTCTGGGCCAGCCGATGCAGATCAAGGTGAACTTTCTATGTAAAGATTCGATATTGGCAGCGCCGCTTGCGATAGAGGTGGCGCGATGTCTGGACCTCGCGCGGCAGCGTGGGGAGGGCGGCGTGCAGGAGCAGCTTTCGGTGTTCTTCAAATTGCCGATGACGGACGGCGGCAGGCCTCAACACGCTTTTCACCGCCAGGAAGAGATGTTGATCGACTGGCTAAGCGCCTGAGCTATTTTTCGGTGCGTTTGATCTCGTTCTCTGCAGCGATGTAACCAAAGCTTGCCCATTGGTTCCCTTCTACGATCTTTTTGAAGACGGCCACGGCCTTTTCTCGGTCTCCGTTATACAGAAAATAGTTGCCGATGCCATAGCCGAGCGAAGCGGAGCCGAGCGTGTCTGCTTCGCCGCGGATCGAGGTAAGGAGATCTTCTGCTCTTGCCTCTCCGCGATTTAGCTTGATCAGCTTGAGGTAATCCGTGTTCTCGATAAGTTCGATCTCCCCCACAAAGGGCTTTAGAACATTATCTGCATCGCGCTTGTTTCCCATTCGTCGCAGAGTCATATAGTGCCAATACGCCGTGGCAACGCGCATGTCGTTGTTCTTCGAAACTTTCTGTGCCTGTTTGTAGGCACGCAAGGCATTCTTGAAATCACCTTTCAGGTAATACGCAAGCCCCAGGTGGTACCAGATGTTCGATTGAAGCGTGCTGGTCGGGATATTCTTTGCGTTTGGCAGGCCGTCGGGCTCGACCTCGTCGGGTTTGCCTTTGATGAGCTTTGCTGCCGCCTCGAAATCTCTGACGGCATCGTCGAAGCAACGGAGAGTGATATAGCGGTGGCCGCGATGTCGGAGAATGCGGGCGTCGTTGGGATACTTTGCGAGGCCAATGGTCAGCGCGTCGATAGCATCGTTGTAATGGCCGAGGTAGCCCTTGCGGCGGGCATACCAGATGAGGTTATCAGCGCTGGGCTCTTCGGCGTAGGTGCGGGCGGCGAGTTCCAAGTCTCGCGAGTATTTAACGGCTACCTCATTCGGCAGTTCGGGGCGTACGGGCTTCGCGTTTTCCGCGCATGTCGATGAATGGGCTGGTATAGCGGCGAACAACAATAGGAAAGCGGCCGTGAGAAACTTCATGGTTTGAATAATAGCAGATAGTCTGAATCAGCGGCTATCTTCGCGGGGCCCTTTTGCGTTTGGCCGCCCATCGCGTAAGAATAAGCAATCAGAAAAGTTAAAGGTGTTAGAAGCGTAAAGATATGGCGTTCAAAAAATTGAGTTTCTCGCTTCCGGAATCGGTCGAATCGCAGTTGGTAACGACGGTTGAGAACTGGGAAGGGGCCGGGTCGACGGAGCGCATCTGGCAGAAGGATGCGGCGGTGTGGACGAATTCGGGCGAAAACAAATGGCTGGGGTGGCTGAACATCGCTGCGGACGAGCTGGCGAAATTGGACGAATATCGGGACCTGCGTGAGGACGTGGCTGCGGCGGGGTTTGCTGACATTGTGCTGATGGGGATGGGCGGTTCTTCGCTTGGTCCGGAAGTTCTTGCGACGACCTTTGGGATAGAGAATTTTCACATTCTGGATTCAACAGTGCCTGCGCAGGTGCGCTCGGTTGAGGCGCGGGTCGACCTTGCAAAAACTCTGTTCATTGTAGCGAGCAAATCGGGAACGACGCTCGAACCGAATTGCTTCATGCTCTACTTTTTTGATCGCATTGCGACGGCGGTCGGCCGCGAGAGTGCAGGGCAGCATTTCATAGCGATCACCGACCCGGGATCAAAGCTCGAGGAAGAGGCGCGGGAGCTGGGGTTTCGAAAGATCATCCACGGCAAGCCGGACGTCGGCGGGCGTTTTTCGGCTCTTTCGCCGTTTGGCATGGCGCCGGCGGCGGTTATGGGGCTCGACGTGGAGAGCATATTGACCCGAGCGGCAGCGATGGCTGCGGAGTGCCGTAACGCCGCGGCAGCCGAAAATCCGGGGGCACTGCTGGGCATCATTCTCGGCGTCTGCCACGCTGCGGGCCGCGACAAGCTGACGATTTTTGCGTCAAAGGAACTCGAATCGCTTGGAGCGTGGCTCGAACAGCTAATTGCCGAATCTACGGGGAAGAACGGCGCTGCGATCATTCCGATCGATGGCGAGGCTCCGCAGCCTACGGTCAGCTACGGCCCAGACCGCGTTTTCGTCGATATCCGCCTTGCGGGCGGCAACGGAGCGGACGTTGACCTCAGTGCTCTGAGAGCTGCCGGGCACCCGGTCCTGCAGATCGAGATGGCTGATGTATCGGTCATCGGTGCAGAATTTTTCCGCTGGGAATTTGCGACCGCGGCGGCGGGGGCGGTAATGGGGCTGAACCCGTTCGATCAGCCGGATGTCGAGGCCGCGAAGATCGAGACTCGCAGCCTGACCGACGCGTTCGAAAGTAGCGGATCGCTGCCCGATGAGGAGACGTTCTTCGAGGCGGAGGGCATAAAGATGTTTGCTTCCGCTGAGTACGCGGCACACCT
>JACDAK010000316.1 GCA_013695495.1 Blastocatellia bacterium
GCCAAGGGGTGATCGGCGACGGCATTGAGGCCTTCGTCATTGGTGCGGATCGTGGGAATGGGTGCATTCTGCTGACGAAGAATCTCTCGAAGTTCGTCGGCGCATTGCTCATTTTCGCAGGAGACCAGATCGGGTTGGAACCGGGCGACCTGCTCGGCGAACAGCGACATGTTTCTTCCGGCGGCCATCGCTACCACACGATGTTCACCGAGGTGCTCGATCACCTTTAATGTGTTGCAGCCGATAGAGCCGGTTGAGCCTAAAATTGCTATGCCCTTCATAAGTTCGAACGTTCAGATTACCACAACGCGGGGGCTTACGGCACATCGGTTGCAAACCCAGTAAGTTAGCCACTTAGTGCGTCGTTTTAATGCAATGTTAGCCGACGTTAGCGGGAAGCGATGATAGAGAACAGGGCATCTCACCCCTCCGGCCGTGTTCGCAAGTAAAACAAGGAGAACATTATGAAAAAGATGATTTTGGTAGCACTGATGTTAGGAATGTCCGTGGTATTTGTTCCTGCGACGTACGCCAAGTCCTCTCCCGTCAGCTATGTTGAGGCGGCTGAACAATATCGTGTACAACAACGACGATCTCGTGTTCGTCAACCTAGGCGCGGAGTTCGAACTTATACGACAACCCGCATGGTACGGCGTTGGGGAAGGCTGTATCGTGAAACGATCCGTGTTCGGGTCTTACCGAACGGCCGGCGTCAGACGACTGTGATCAGACGCGTTCGGATCAGGTAGCCGTTCGGCTTTTACGGCGGCTTTTTTCAGCGAACTCGGCTGGTGCTTCCAGCCGGTTCGTTTTTTCGTGTCCGGCTTCCTGTTTTGCTTTAAGATAAGCGTTGAATTCGGCGGAACGGTTGCGGGGAACGCTGAGCGTCGACCAGTTGGCGGCCCGCAAATGTTTTGTGAGAAATACCAGCTGGCCGACATGATAAGAATAGTGCGTTAACTGCCGGTTAATGGCTTCGACGATGTATGGGGTTCCCCGCGAATCGTGACGGTTTTGGTGAAGTCTTCTGCTTTTAAAAGTTCCAGGGATTCGAACAGGGTCTGCCAGCCGCTTTCCCAGAAGTCGATCAGCGATTCGCGAGTGTCTTCGATGATCTCAAATTCGCTGTCGCGCTTTCGGCTTGCCTTTTCGCCATCGGTCATCAGAAAATCGCGCCAGCGTGAATGCAGATTTCCCGCGATATGTTTGACGATGATCGCGATCGAATTTGATTCCGGGTCGATCTGGTGGAAAAATTCTTCGTCGGAGATTTGCTCCATCGCCCGTTCTGCCAGCTTTTTGTAACTGCGAAAAGATTCGACTGCGTCCTTGTGATAATTCTCAACTATAGACTTCATTGTTGATTCGATGCGTTCATAATGAACTCGGCGGCGGCACTTCGGTGCATCGACGTTTGTTCGCCGCTCGTCATATTTTTCACGGTAACGGTACCGTCGGCGATCTCGGTCTCGCCGAGGACGCAGACGAATGGAACTTTGATTTGGTCGGCGTATTTCATCTGCTTGCCGAGCTTGTCGGGGTCGGGGTATAGGGTGACGCGAAGGCCTTGTTGACGCAGTTCGCGTGCGAGCTTTAGGGATTCAGCTGCGGCGTCTTCGTTCCAGATCGTGACCATTATGTCTGCGGGGGTCGATTCGGCGATCTCGGGCGGGAACATTCCGCGTTCTTCCATGACGACAAGGATTCGTTCAAGGCCGAGCGAGAAGCCGCACGCGGGGATCTGCTCTTTGCCGAACATGCCGATGAGGCCGTCGTAGCGGCCGCCGCCGCCAAGCGAGCCTGCGAGATCGGGAACGGTAAGCTCAAAGATGGCACCGGTGTAGTAGGACAGCCCTCGAGCCAGCGACAGGTCGAGTTGCACCGGAAAGCCTTCACAAAATCGGAGTATGTTTCCAATATCGGTCAGGACGTCATTATCCACGATGTTGATGAGATTGCTGACGATCGTCCTATTTACATCCTCACTCTTATCTCGGTCATCAATGATCTTTTGAGTTTCAGCAAATATGCCCAGAAGCATTTCCGCTGCATCACCTGAAATGCCGCGAGCTTCGAGTTCTTTGCTCACGCCTTCGGGGCCGATCTTATCGAGCTTATCGATGGCGACCAGCGCGTCGCCGTGCTTTTGGGGAACGACGCCGGCGGTGTCAAGAATATCTGCGAGGATCTTTCTGTGATTGAGCCGCACTTGAAAGTTATCGAATCCCAAACTTTTGAGGATCTCGCTGACTGCCATGATCTGTTCCGCTTCGACCGCCACTGAAGCAGAGCCGATGGCATCGACATCGCATTGATAAAACTCGCGGAAGCGACCGCGGGCGGGGCGGTCGGCGCGCCAGACGGGTTGGATCTGATAGCGTTTGAAGAATTTCGGAAGATCGTTGCGGTGGTGGGCGACGACTCGTGCGAGAGGGACCGTGAGGTCGTAACGCAATGCCAGATCAGAAAGATCAGATTCTTTACCGGCGTTTTCGAGGTCGAGCTTTTCGCCGCGTTTCAAGATCTTAAAGATGAGCTGATTGCCTTCTTCGCCATATTTGCCCATCAGCGTGTCGAGATTTTCGACCGCGGGCGTCTCCAGAGGTTCAAAGCCGTAGCTCTCGTAAACCTCTTTGATGATGCCGATAACGTACTCACGCTTGCGGACATCCGAAGGCAAAAAATCGCGCATACCGCGCGCCGGGTTTGTGCTGGCCATAGGTCTAAATCTTACACAATCGGCATCGTGAACGCCGAATGCCGTTCAATAATGCTGTTTGAGGTCCGTGTAGTTCTTCCAGAACTGCGGCATTTTTGCGAGCTCTTCATCATCGAGCGGGCGCCGGACCTTGGCGGGTGCTCCCATCACCATCGAACCGGGCGGGATGACCGTGCCCGGCGTGAGCAGCGAGCCTGCCGCTACGAGCGAATTTGCACCTACGTAAACGCCATCGAGCAAAATCGCACCGATTCCGATAAGGCAGCCGCGTTCGACATAACAGCCGTGCAGAGTGACGCGGTGGCCGACCGTGACTTCATCCTCGAGCGTGGTCGGGTGGGTTTCAGAGCTAACGTGGACGACAGAGCCGTCCTGGATATTTGTGCGTGAGCCGATGCGGATGTAGTTGACGTCGCCGCGGAGCACGCATCCATACCAGATGCTCGATTCTTCGCCAATCACAACATCGCCGATGATCACGGCATCCTCCGCGATGTAAGCGGTCGGATGAATGTCAGGCGTCTTTTCGCCGAAGGGTTTTATGAGTGGCATATTGTCTAGGTGCTGCCTTGCAGCTTTCGCCGCAACGCGCTGATAAGCTTTTCGAGCTCGCCGATACGGAGGATTTTGGCCGCGATGAGGAACGTGAGTCCGCCGATGCCGATCGGGATAAATGCCTCGATCGCGCGAACTAGAAATGATTTTTCTGCAAACTGCGCGGCGATGTAATGATAGCTAAAGTAGCACGCTGCTGACATCAGGGTTGCGGCGACGGCTATCTTGAGCAGAGCCACGATCAGTTCCCGGCCGTTCAGGCGCTGGATGCGATTTCGCATGAGAAATGCGAGGGCGAAGAAGTTTACGAGGGCGACCGTTGAGGTAGCGAGTGCCACACCCACATGCCCGAACCCGTTCGGCCGTTCGGGAGTTACGCCGACCGCTGATAACAGATACATCATCCCAAAGCTCATCGGGGCGTGAACTAAGACAGACGCAATGCTCACGTACATCGGCGTTTTTGCGTCATCGAGAGCGTAGAATGACGGCGACAGGACTTTGATCGCAGCATAGCCGGCAAGGCCGATCGAATATGCCGCGAGAGCCCACGCGGTCATGTTCGTGTCGAATCCGGTAAATCGGCCGCCTTGATAGATGAGGGCGATGATCGGCTCGCCGAGGACGACAAGCCCGCATGCGGCGGGGACCGTCAGAAGGAAGACGAGCTTCATCGCGTCGGAGAGCGTCGTGCGAAACCTATCGATGTTGTTCTCAGAAGCCAAGCGCGACAGCATCGGGATCGCAGCCGTGCCGATCGCGACGCCGAAAACGCCGATAGGGAACTGCATCAGCCGAAAGGCAAAGCTGAGCCACGATTGGCCTCCCTCGATCCCCGAAACGACGAAGACATCGACGAGTACTTTGACCTGCACAGCGGACGTGCCGATGATAGCCGGTCCCATCAAACGCATGATGCGTTTCACGCCGGGGTCGGTAAAGCTGAGGATGGGCGAGAAACGGAAGCCGACCTTCAGCAGCGACGGCACTTGGATCAGAAGCTGGGCCGCACCGCCGATAAGTGTGC
>JACDAK010000321.1 GCA_013695495.1 Blastocatellia bacterium
AGATGATTGTGCTCGCGATGAGCGATCGGTTTGGCAAGGAATATGGTGTGGGTGACACACCTTATAAAGAATATCTGTCGCGGCTAAAGGACGATTATCAGCGAGCTTATTACACCGGCATTCTTTATGAACGCCGTGCGAAGGTGACACTGGCGAAGGGCGGGCTGAACGCTTACGAGCTGTTTACGCAGGCGATGGAATGGTTTGAAAAGGCGGAGGAGCTGAGGCCGGCAGGGGTTGATGACCCCATCCTGCGTTGGAACGGTTGCGCCCGAATGATAATGCGAAACAAACTGAAACCGATGGAGGTTGCTGCCAACGATTTTATCGAATAAACGTTGTCATAAATTACGATCATCTCGGCCCCGGGCGCGCTAGGCACCCGGGGTTCTTTGATTGTGAGACAGTTTTTAAGATACTAGTTCTGCATAAACGAAGGATCGGCAAATTAAGATGATGAATAAAAGGATCAGACCGGGAATAGAGGTTTTGCTGGACGGGCGGTTGGATATTTTGCGCGGTCAGCGAGTAGGGTTAGTGTGCAACCAAGCGACGGTTATGCCGGATCTGCGGCATGCGGCGGATGTTTTCTTTGAGCACCCGGACATCAATTTGACGACGCTTTTTGGGCCGCAGCACGGCATTCGCGGGGACGTGCAATATAACATGATCGAATCGCCGCACGTTCGCGACGCGCGGACGGGGCTGATGGTCTATTCGCTTTACAGCGAAACGCGAGAGCCGACAGAGGAGATGGTCGCCGACATCGATACGTTCGTCGTAGATCTGCAGGATGTCGGGTGCCGCATTTACACGTTTGTTTACACGATGGCGAATTGTATGCGGGCGGCGAAGAAATTCGGGAAACGCGTTGTCGTGTGTGACCGGCCGAATCCGATCAACGGCGTTGCTGTCGAAGGTAATGTTACGGAGACTGAGTTCACGTCGTTTGTGGGGCAGTTCGAATTGCCGACTCGCCACGGGATGACTGCGGGTGAACTGGCGAAGATGTTCAATGAGCACTGGGGCATCGGCTGTGAGCTTGAGGTCGTGCAGATGGAGGGGTGGAGCCGCGAGATGTGGGGTGATGAGACCGGGCTCCCGTGGGTTTTGCCGAGCCCGAATATCCCGGATGTGGATACATGCGTCGCGTTCCCGGCCACTGTGCATCTTGAGGGCACGGAACTCTCGGAAGGACGGGGGACGACGCTGCCGTTTTTGCTGAATGGTGCACCGTTCATTGACGCGTATGAATGGGCGGCGGCGCTGCGCAAGTTTGATCTTCCGGGAGTCGCATTTCGCGAGGCGTACTTTCAGCCGACGTTCTGTGAGTTTGCCGGCGAAACGTGCGGCGGGGTGCAGCTTCACATCACCGACCGGAATGCATTTACGCCCGTTATTGTCGGCATTGGAATGGTCAAGACGGCGTACGACCTTTATCCTGAGCACTTCCAATGGCGACAGAACGCGTATGAATATGAGTTTGGTAAGAATCCTTTTGACGTGGTCTGCGGGACAGATAAGATCAGGAAGTGGATCGAATCAGGTGCCAGTTTGGATGAGATCCGAGCGGAGTGGACCGATGGGCTTTTTCGGTTCAAAGACGTAAGGCAGCAATTTTTGCTCTACTCCTGATGAGGAGAACGGTCAATCGAACATACTGAAGGTACTGAAACTGGGAAGCTCGATATGACTACGGATCAGATCTTGGCCTTGACGCGCGGTTGGGACAAAGATGACTACGAAAAGTAACGGGTGGAAATAGCCGTCTCCAGACCCGCGGTCAGGCTGTCGTGAGTTTCTCGACAGACCAGGGCTTGATCTTACTCAGTGCGTGCTCAAGCTTATCTTTGGCTTTGGCGGCGTAGTAGTCCAATTGAAGGCCGAGCCAAAAACTTTCCGACACTCCGAAAAACTTCGATAGCCTCAGCCCCGTATCGGGCGTTACGGCGCGCTAATCAACGATCTCCACGTCTCTCGGACCGGCCGCTTCCCAGATGAAACAGATCCGAAATTGATCGATGATCCGAATACTGAATTGACCGGCACGGTCCCCTTTTAAAGCCTCCAATCGATTGCCGGGCGGTACCCGGAGGTCTTCTAGCT
>JACDAK010000348.1 GCA_013695495.1 Blastocatellia bacterium
CCTCAATCTCCTGGAGGAACGAGCCGATGAAATAGAGCCCCAGAGCTTCCCCGGTTAGATGTGTGTTTGGGCTCGAATAGGTGGACAGAAAATTCTCGATGTGACGGCCATTCAGCTTGAGGAACTTTACCATCCTCAACAGCAGCGAGCCGCTGAACGCGGGCGAGTCTCTAAAGAAGTGAAAGGCCCAGGTCCAGGACATCGATCTAAAAGCGATCTCCAAACTCGAAACCCAGTTGATCCCCAGTTTGGGCGGGTTATTTTCGCACCAGTCGGCAACGTGCGATGCAAACACCTCCGCGTACTTTTCGTTCCCGGTCAGGCAATAAGCCCGCCCCAGAAGGGCAAAGTATTGATGCCGATTCAACTCCCAGATTATCTTGTTATCGCCAAAGTCAGCCGAAACGTCCGCTTCTATCCTCGACCAGTGAACCGGAGGAGCTCGCTTATCCGCGATCGGCTCCAGATGCCAATCAGGCACCTCTCCACCAAAGTACAGATCAGGATATCCCAACAGCGAAAAACGCCCTTCGCATATCCCGTCCGCTCGCTCTATCAACGCCGCTCGCTCACCACCAAATCTCTCCTCAAAGGTTCGAACCACCGCCTCGCGATCCCGAAACGCCGGATAAAACGACCACGGCCGCGAGCGAAAATGTTCAAGCAGCCCCTCCACGGACCGAACCCCGAACTCCTCTAAAACCCTCTCATCACTCGCAAGCCGCCCATCCCCCGAAAACCCCGCCGCCTCCGCAAACGCCCGCCCCACCTGCCGCCCACGCTCCGCCAGCTCTCCAACTCCCTTATTCCGCAGTTTTGCGAGCTTTCCGATCACGGTGAGCTATTGTGAAGAGCCTAGGTCCAGAAATGCTGCGAGGTCAAAGTGCTGAGGAACCCCGCCTTCGCGAGCCGATTTCAACATCAGCAAACATCCGAGCAAAGCCTTCGCACCGTCAATTGCGGTGACTTCAGGTGCTTTACCCTCGCGTAAACACTCTACAAATGACTTCATCTGCGTGTCGAACCCTTTCGCAGCCCAGATCTTTCGCTTTTGCTTTCGAGACGATCCCTTTATCACGGTCAGGTTCTTGAAGTCCGTGCTAGAAACCGCAACGCCGGGTGCGAAAACTTCGACCATCTCACCGGCAGACGAATCGCTTCCGATCGTGGTATACATCAGATTTCCGATCGAACCATCCTCAAATTTGAAGATAGCTGTAATATTATTTTCGCCGATCGGATCTCCGCCGCCGACAGGAAGGCTGTAAGCCGAGATCGTGAGAGGGTCCGCGCCGAGGAAATGGCGCATCAGGTCGACCATGTGCACTGCCTCACCAATGATCGCCCCGCCCTCGCTCGGCGATGCCGCCCAAAAACCCGTTTTCATATACGGCGCGCTCATCCGTATATTGATGACGGCAGGGCCGGAACGCTGAGCGATGTGACCCCGCATCTCAGCGTAGAACGGTGCGAATCGGCGGTTAAACCCAACTGTCACCGCCTTTCCCGTTTCTTCGATCGCCGACATTATTTCGCGACATTCCTCCGCGTTCGTCGCCATGGGCTTCTCGACGAAAACATGCTTCCCCGCTTTTAGTGCCGCGGCGGTTTGCGAAGCGTGTTCGCGGTGACGGCTGGCCACGAGAACGACGTCAACTTCCGGATCATCCAGTATCTCTTGATAATCCGACGCTGTGTACTCTGCCTTAAATCTGATCCCATATCCCTTGCCCTTTGCACCGCGTCCGGAGTAGATCGCTTGGATCTTCGTATTTCGCAGACCCTGGATCACCGGCAGGTGTTCCCATCGCACAAGATTGCCGGCTCCTAGTATGGCAAATCTGATCTCATCTTTGCTCAACCGCTCTAACGGCGCATTTATCTCGACTCGGCGCAATGGGCGGTAATCTGCCAACACATCACTCGATTCGTTCGCAGGATAACGCAGCAGTACAGCAAGAGTCTCCTGCTTCGGATCCATAATGATGTCGTATGCCTTGGCCGCATCCTCCAGCTCGAATTCATGGCTTATCAACGGCTGAACATCGACCCGACCCCGCTCCAACAGTTGCAGGAACGCCTCCATATTTCGGTTCTCGGTCCACCGAACGTAGGGCAGCGGATAATCACTGCCGCCCTTTTCATACGATGCGTCATAGCTCCCGGGCCCGTACGCCCGAGACATGGTGAGTTCGAGTTCCTTCTTATACATCTCACCGTGTGGTAGTTCCAACGGCACCGCTCCCACTATGACAATACGCCCTCGGTCCCGAGCGATCTTGATCGCGGTTTGCACCGGCGCAGGGCTTTTTGAAGCAGCAGCAACTATGACGCAGTCCGCGCCGCGTCCCTCCGTTACGGCTTGCACCTCGGCCTCAAGATCGTCACCGCCGACCATTCCGAAGTCCGCGCCTGTTGCCCTAGCTAATTCGACCCTGCTCTGTTGCAGATCAGTCGCGATGACAACGCCGCCATTACATCGAACTAACTGCGCCACGAGTTGGCCGACCATTCCCAGACCGACAACCGCTACGGTGTCTCCTACTTGAATCTTGGCGTGTCGCACCGCGTTCATCGCGATGGCACCTAAAGTCGTAAAACTTGCGTGCTGAAACGAGACGTTATCAGGCATTCGTGCGGTTAAGTATCTCCCGATCGATAGCGTCTCACCGTGCCCTGTGCCCTCGCCGCCATACGCTACACGCTGACCTACTTCCAAGTCGGTGACGGTCGGATGTTTTTCTACGATCACCCCGGCACCCGAGTAGCCCAGGACCGCGTAGTCGCTGAACTTTGCCCTTACTTCGCGAGCGGTCGCGATCGGGTTCGTCTGCATCATCACGCCGTATAGCGTTTTCAAATGCGATGGATTCTGCGCTACTTCGCGTGCGACACCCTCTTTGTGAATGTCTGCCGTTTCGGTGCCGCTGGAGATCAAAGAGTAAAGCGGACGTACTAATACGTGGTTCGCTGACGCGACCGGATCTGGAACTTCATCGACGATTATGTCGCTGAAACCCTTTCGGATAACTTGTTTCATGTGATTTGGAAAATTAGGCTCAACTTTATAT
>JACDAK010000313.1 GCA_013695495.1 Blastocatellia bacterium
GCAAAAGGGCGAACGCAGTGAGCAGGTCGGATTGTTCAAAGAGCTGGCCGGCGGCGAACTCGTCGACGATGTCATTCTGGTCGATCAATCCCCGATCGGCCGCACACCGCGCTCGAACCCGATCACTTACGTAAAGGGATACGACGCGATCCGCGACACCTTCGCGCAATCGAACAGCGGTCGATCTAAAGGCTTAAATGCATCGAAATTTTCGTTCAATGTACCCGGCGGGCGATGCGAAACGTGCCAGGGCAGCGGCATCGTCACCGTTGAGATGCAATTCCTCGCAGACGTCGAACTCTACTGCGAAGATTGCCGCGGCACCCGCTTTCGCGAAGAGGTCCTGCAGGTTAAATATAAAGGCAAGAATATCCACGAAGTGCTGCAGATGACGGTGCGCGAGGCAATCCTCCACTTCAAGGAAGTCCCAAAATTGGTCACGCGGCTTAAGGTACTTGAAGACGTAGGGTTGGGATACCTGAGACTTGGGCAGTCTGCCACGACGCTTTCCGGCGGCGAGGCACAACGTGTAAAACTCGCGTCACATCTCGCTCAAAAGACGAACGCGAAAACGCTCTTCATATTCGACGAGCCTACGACCGGCCTCCACTTCGAAGACATCAACAAGCTGCTGACCGCATTCGGTGCTCTCATCGAAAACGGCGGCAGCGTCCTCGTGATCGAACACAACATGGACGTGATCAAAACGGCCGACCACATTATCGACATCGGCCCCGAGGGCGGCATAGGCGGCGGTGAGATAGTAGCGGTGGGCACGCCCGAGCAGATCGTTAAGAGCAAAGCCTCACACACGGGCCGTTACCTCAAACCCTATCTTAAGAGCCCGGTTAAAAAAGCCGCCCGTCGCAGTTCTTGAGCGCCTTTGGGCATTCGCCTACCTGTACCAATTCATAAAAATCGCGCGGGCTGCCGTCGATCGCGTAGAAGATCTTCCCTTTCTTTATTGTCTTAAACTGCTCAAGCGTCGCCTCGATGCTCGCAAAAAGCCCGCCGCCGCAGCTCGACGTCGCCGCCCCAAGCTTGTCATAAACGATCTTGTCAAAATTAATGTACGCCGCACCGTTCTTTATCTTGATGTTCTTCAAGATGCCGCTCGTCATTTCCGGCTCGAACGACACGAACCCCGCCGACGCCTCTTCCGGCGTAACACCTTTTAAGAGATCTAACAACGCCGCCCGTGCCACACCCTCCGCCCTTGGTATCGTTCGCGTTACCGGCTTCACGGCCCGGCAATCCATGAGGCCCGGATCTGCTTTTTCATTCAGAAAATAAAGCTTGATCTCCATCGTTTGGTCCCGCTGTGTAAACACCGGAACGGCACAGCCGATCATGAGCGCAGCGGCAAATAACAATCGCAGCGATCTCCTCTTGAGATGCTCAGTCTTCCCCAAACTTCCCCCTCCATTGCGGTGCGATCTGCTCCATTACTTTGCAGTCGCAATATCCGCCGTTCTTGCTAAGCCACGCTGTAACCTTCGGAAAGTCCAAGCCTTCCCGCATCATATACTGCATCGCATACTGCAGCGAATGATTGCATTCGCCCTCAAAAAGCTCGTCCTCGACATGGTCGATCAGTTTGCTCATCGACTCTGCACCAGCAGGAAGCCGTTCGAGAAATGCCTTCAGTTCCTCGCCGCTCATTTGCTCGAGGTTTTCTATCTCACGCTTCTTAAAGATCGCCATTACAAAATTTTAACAGACCGCGGTGCATTCTTATCTTCAACGCGTCTGTCTATACAAAATGAACACGCCTTCCCTTCGTCTGATCTGGCATGCCGTGCAGTCTCGATCTGAGCTTATAACGATCGCTCCCCGCGGCGGTGTTTCGCCATAGGGCAGATGAACGAACTCTGACATGTCGCGTCCGTCAACACTTGCGTACCAGAAAGAATGTATATACATCGGGCCCCAATACCCATCCTCCAAATATATGGGGCGTCTCGGTTGAGCGACTGCCTGATCGTAAAGCGGCTTGTACGCTTCGTCAAAGACGTAGCCGCGTTTCGGACTGTATTGATAATACTGCCAATGAAAATACGCCGCCTCGACCGCCGTCAACGCTAAAAGACACCAAAGCAGCGTCCGCCTCAGATCCAATCCGTTATCGCCCCCTCCCGCGTGCTGAATTTCACCATCACCCTCGGGTCGAGCCGCACGAACTTTATCTAACAGATACGTCCATGCAGGGATCGTAAGCACCAACAGAAATACGGGATACGCGATCATCCTCAGCGTATGAAATTTATCGACCGTCAACGCTCCGGGTACCACGCTAGCAGTCGTCGCAAGCAAAACAAACCACCACCAACGATCATGCCGATGACGCACAAAGATCACGATCACGCCGATCAACGCAACAACGAACGTTGCGACGAAAATACTGCCGAGAGCTTCCGGTAGGTGATGCCGCTGGTTAGTGTCGCCGTAATAAATAAGATAGGCGGGATTCAGATCCTGAACGTATCGCGTCACAAAAGTAGTGAAGATCTCCCACCACGTAGAATCCGGTTTAATATACGAGATCAAACTAAACCGCGTGCGGATCTCCGGATTCTGAATGTTAAACGCGATCAGCGGGATCATCGTGACAGCGTAAAGTGCCCATGTTTTCGCGAGCGAAATGATCGTATTACGATTGTGCACCAGAGCGACCAGACAGAGCGCAAATAGCGGTGCCAGAAGCCTCCCGATCGTGTAGGAGTAAGTCAAGAAGGTCAACGAAGACACGATCGCGAGAATATTCAGCCACGACCATCTGTCCTTCTTGTAGGCTAGATAAACGGACCACAACAGCGCGACGACCGCTAGCGGATAAAGAAAGGTCTCCAGAACCAATCGCCCCACCTGAAATAACCACGGTGTCGCCAGTGCAGTTATCCCCACGATCACACCGATAAACTTTTCGCCCGATATCCTCTTGGCGAGTAGTCCCAGCAAGAGGGAGGCCGCGAACATGCTCGCAGCCGCTGTCAGACGCGAGATCAATATTCCCGGGCCGAATACCGAGTAAACAGCTGCAAGAAGATAGATCTGTGTAGGATTGGAATATTGAGTGAACCCGCCGGTGTAAAGTTGAAAGTAGAGCGGAAATGGCCCGCCAAATTCTCCGGCGCCGGTTTGCGAGACAAGATACGCGTTATATGCCAGCCCCGATTCATCCACATAAAATCCGGGAGGGCTGTTGCCGATTCCGACAACGTAGATGCAGAAAAGCAGGACGAGCGCCGCCGCCCAGATCAGCACCCTTACATAAGGCGACGACCTCCACCCGCCAGTTGATGGAACATCTGACATAGAAAGACTGCTTGTTGGTGATCCTCAAATGCCTGAGACGGCATCGGGCTCAAATCCCGTAGATCTTCAGTTTAAACTCGTCGTTCGACGTATACACTTCAGCTCGTTTTCCCGAGATCCGTTCGGACTGTTTCAGCACCATCGGGAGCCCGCCCTGCGGCACCGACGAACCGTACTCACGCCTTGCGAATACCGCCGCGATCTGCGGATTCAACCGCAACGTTATCCCATATCGGATCGCCCTTCCGCCCGGCGGGGTAAAGCCGATCGTGCGACGTGCATTGATGAACTCGATCGAATTGTCGTAGATATTAATGCGGCTCGCAATGTCGCGAAACACAAAATCGCGGTGCACCAGTAGATTCGCGATCGCCTCTCGCACAGCATAAATGTGAAAGCGAGACCGCGGCTTCGCCATCGGGTCATCGGTCTCGGCAGCTCGTTTCGGCCGATCCTTCGTCAGGTCGCAGTACCGCGAAATGAACTCCTTTATCGATTCATTTTGATGATGAAGGTTCCCTATCACCTTGCGGCTCTCAACGAGCTGCGCCGAACCATTTTCACCCGAATACCGCGCTACGGTCACCGCCGAACGCGGAAACATTGCATCGACACGATCCGATTTCCCGAACAGTACCAGAGCCGCGACTGTAGGCATAAATTCATCCCCGGTACCGATCGCCATAAGTAGATCTTTCTTCAGAAAGTCGGCCGTTTGGTACAAGTTCGAAACCGGGCTCGAATCATCGTAACCCTTGGCAAATGTCCACAACAGCCCATCGTCAAAATCTCCCTCACTAGCTGTGAAAAGCGGGATATTCTCATACCCAAGCGGCCTTATTTCGTCGAGCCACATCGAAAGCTGTTCGCGAGCGACCTCACGCTTCTCAGCACCGAACCGCATATAAAAACGGCCGTCGCGCGTACGATAAGGTCTTCTCCGCGGTTCGACATCGAGAGCGACAACCCGCTTCCCGCTGTCGAATGCGATCGAATCGAGTATCGGAACAAGCGGCGGAACGATCTCATCACGGCAAATGCGTGCAAGCTCTTCCATCACACCTTCCGGATTCGCGACTCCCTCTATTCGGAGCTGATCGTTGATCCCGAATATGATCGTGCCCCCATTCGTATTCGCGAGCGCGACAATGCCCTGCGTTATCCGTTCGGAGTTCGACAGTTTCACCTTTAGTTCAAGGTACGTGTCTTCGCCGCCCCGAATAAGGCGCAGCAACTCCGTTCGGGTGGTAAGTTGAGCTGGCTGATTTAGTAGATACTCTTCGTGAGAACGGTCTGCCGGAGTGTCAAATCGCTGGCTGTGTCGGAATTTCCTTCGCGGCATAGTTTCCGGCGTGAAATTTTGTCAAGACGAACCGCCTATGTCCGCCCGAGCGAAAGGTTATTACCCGCCGCTGCTGGATTTAGTCATTTAGGACCAGTCTCTATTGAACCATTTCAACGGCCAAAAGTAAAAGAAACGGTAACCAGGCGGTTTGTTATTTTCGCCCGTTTAAAGTTAATGTCATGGTGTCGGGCCTCCGCTCCTGTGACCTTGATTTATAACGCCTCCCGCGGTGCCGGACCACATCAGCATGTCAGAGTCGGAAACTATTACTGCGTATATTAGTCTCGGGTCAAACCTGGGCGACCGTGCAGGAAATCTGCTTCTTGGCGTTCGCGGGCTAATGGAGGCAAGCTTCGGGGTGACAAAGCTATCGGCAATATACGAGACTGAGCCCGTCGGTGTCGATCACGACGAACCCTATCTCAACATGGTCGCCGAGGTTCGTGCAGAATCGGTAACCCCTACCCAGATGATGGCCCGCATGCTGCGGATCGAATATCTGCTTGGCCGTCGCGAAAAATCGCAGAAAATGCCCCGCAGCATCGACCTCGACCTTCTGTTTTACTCTTCAGTGACAATGGTGACGCCTTTTCTTACACTGCCGCACCCGCGCCTTCATAAACGCAGCTTCGTCCTCGTACCTTTGGCCGAGATCGCCCCCGAATTCGTCCACCCGATCCTGCATAAAGACATCCGCGCCCTTCACGCAGAAACCAACGACGCTTCGGACGTCACCAGGTGGTATCCGTCGCCCAACTCCGACCGCATCAGAGCCTCGAACGGCTAGACTTAACTTGTTCGAAGGTCTATATTTGTTTTGCATCTATGGCTTATCTCAAACCCGATAAACCCGAGAAAGTTTACGTTCCCGCGCTCCAGGCTGCTAAGGAAAAAGGCGAAAAGCTGGCTTGTCTGACCGCCTATGATTATCCGACCGCCCGCATCGTCGATGAGGCAGGCGTCGACATTATTCTCGTGGGCGACAGCATGGGAAATGTCATCCACGGATACGGTAACACCATCCCGGTGTCGATGGACGAGATCCTGTCCGCGACGAAGGCGGTCAAGCGCGGCTCGAGTCGGGCCCTGTTGGTCGCTGACATGCCCTACGGCAGCTATCACACGGGTGACAACGAAGCAGTCAGGAACGCCCTCACGCTTATGAAGTACGGCGGCGCCGAAGCCGTAAAGCTAGAAGGCGGCCGCAACCGCGTCGACCTCGTAAAGCGGCTCGTCGATGAAGAGATACCGGTCGTCGCTCACGTTGGTCTCACGCCACAGTCCGTGCATAAACTCGGCGGCTACCGCGTTCAGGCTAAGACCGCAGAAACCGCCCAGACCCTTATCGAAGACGCGAAACTGCTCGAAGATGCAGGTGCCTTCGCCATTGTCCTCGAACTAGTTCCGCGCGAAATTGCAGCTATCGTCACAAAAGAGCTGATGATACCGACCATCGGCATCGGTGCCGGCAGGGAATGCGACATCCAGGTCCTGGTGCTGCACGATCTTATCGGCTTCACCTTCGGCCGCCAGCCGCGCTTCGTCCGCCAGTACGCGAATGTGAGCGAGGTGATAACCAAGGCGATCACTGAATGGATGTCTGATGTCAGGAACGGCAACTATCCCGGCGAGGGCGAATCGTATGCGCTTCCCGACGATGTGCAGCTCGGTGAGATCAAAGCAGCCACCCAGAGCTAAGCAATTATGGAGATAATAAACCGGCGTCAACGCATGGCTTCGATCTCGCGCAAATTGCGACGCGACGCCAAAACGGTAGCGCTCGTTCCCACGATGGGCTCGCTCCACGAGGGCCACTTCGCTCTGATCAACCAAGCTCGGCAGATGTCGGACGTCGTTATCGTCTCGATCTTCGTTAATCCGGCCCAGTTCAACGATCAGAATGATTTCGACCGGTACCCAAAAGACCTCACGTCAGACGCCGCGATGCTGACAGATCACTCAGTCGATTACATCTTCGCTCCGGAAGCCGCGGACATCTATACCCCCGGCTTCAAAACTTTCGTCTACGTTGAAGATTTCGGTGAGGTGCTGGAGGGTGCCTCGCGTCCCGGCCATTTCAGAGGCGTTGCGACAATAATCACGATACTTTTCAACACCGTCCGCCCCGATTTTGCGATCTTCGGGCAAAAAGACGCACAGCAGCTCACCGTGATCAGGCGGCTAACTCAGGACCTACATTATGATATCGAAATAGTTGCTGTGTCCACCGTCCGGGAATCATCAGGACTCGCGCTTTCCTCCCGTAACGAACTCCTGGCCCCCGACGACCGCGAACGAGCCGCGGTCATCTACAGATCCCTGCAAGCTGCTGAAAAAGCTTACGTTAACGGTGAACGAAATGCTTCAAAACTTACGCAGATGGTCGAGAACGAATTAGCCAAAGAGCCCGCAGCTCTTGTCGATTACGTCGCAGTGGTCGACCCGCAGACACTTGAGCCGCTCGGTAAATCCATAGAAACGCAAGGTTTAGTCACCGTCGCGGCCAGCTTTGGCAAGGTGCGGCTTATTGATAACGTCCTTTTGAGCGAAAAGCAGTAAGATGGCACCTGAAATGCATCTAAACTTGTGAGAGATCGCTAGAAGCGTATCTCGAATACTATGAAAAGGTTATCCATAACATTTTCGATTTTTGCCATAATGATGGCATTCGTCCTGACAGCATCGGCTCAGACTCGACTTACCGGTCTGAACGGCACGTCTGTCGCTATTGACCAGCAGAGGGGTAAGGTCGTAATTCTCGCGGTTGGCGCGAGCTGGCTCCCGCTGACGGCAAGGCAGGTTGAGTTCACTAACACGCTTGCAAAGCGTTATGCGGGTAAAGATGTCGTTATCTATTTTGTCGCGACCGATTCCCAAACGGCAAAGTCGCGAAACTTTGCGAGCAATGAAGACCTTCAGAAGTTTGCAACATCCTCAAAGCTTGCCGTGCCTGTTCTTCGTGACCCTGAAGGCGCCGGTACGTTGAAGAAGTACGGCATTGATCAGCTTCCGTCGTTTATTGTGCTTGATAAAAACGGCAGCCGGGCTGTTCCGCCCTATGGCGGCATCGATCCGAAGTTCGATCTCACCGTCACTATTGCGAGAACAGTCGACAGCCTTCTCTAAGCACAAAGCAATAACAACAAGAAAGCAGGTTCGAAAGGACCTGCTTTTTTCATTGGATTTCGGCCGCAAGACGATAAACAAGATTTACCGGCAGCCCGACAACGTTCCAATAATCTCCGACGATCCCGCGGATAAAAAGCGCTGCCTGCGCCTGAACCGCATACGCCCCGGCCTTATCCAACGGCTCACCGTAATCCACCAGGAACTGCACGTCGTCCTCCGTCAGTTGATCGAACCGCACCGAGGTGTGTTCGACAGCCGTCCGAAACACGTTATCCCGCACCAGAGCCACACCCGTTAGCACCTCGTGCTCGTTCCCGGAAAGCCGCCTCAGCATCGCCTTAGCATCTTCGACATCTACCGGCTTGCCGATTATCGCTCCATTAAGCACAACGGTCGTATCTGCCCCCAGCACAAGCTGCCCTGCACGCCGGACCGCGACCGCCCGGGCCTTTTCAACCGCCAGCCGGCTGACGTAATCTTGCGGGCTTTCGCCGGCGATCTCGCTCTCATCAACTTCGGTCACGTCCTTCACAAAATCCCAGCCGACGGCATTCAGGATCTCGGCACGACGCGGGCTTCCGGAGGCAAGTATCAATGGCGGCAGTTTGAACATATTACGTTTAGCTTTTCGTTTAGTCTCGTCTAAAATGTTAGATATTAAAGGATGTTCGGTCGATAACAAATGCAGGAGCTATTCTCGATCATCACAAAGCTCGGCAGCCATGCACCGCCCGGCGTCGATTTTCGACGCTCGCTCGTCCTCGCGGCGTGGCGGCGTGTTGCCGGGGACGAGCTAAACCGACGCGCGGCGATCTCCGACTTCACTGACGGCGTGCTGACCATCGCCACAGCGTCCCCGACGTGGCAGAACCAGCTTCGCGAACTCGCTCCGCAGCTTCTTTACCGAGTAAATGCGCTCATCGGCGGCAGCGGCGTCGACCGCATCGAGTTCATTGTGGACGAGGCCGCCGTCTCTGACGCTCTTTCACCCGACGATCAGATGATCGAAGATGCCGAACCGGCGCCGGAGATCGTTCAGGCCGCGGCCGCAATAAAAGATGACGACCTTCGTGCCGCCTTTCTCGCTGCGGCCGCAAACAGCCTCGCACTAAAAGAGAAACGATATTTCGATAAACGCTGAACTAAATGGACATAAGAAAAATAGCAAAGCTTGCTCATCTTGAGATCACCGACGACGAGGTCGCGCTTTACACGCCTCAGATGCAGGGCATCGTCAGCTACATCGAGCAGCTAAATGAACTGGACAC